>JAVEPB010000037.1 GCA_030922375.1 bacterium
AACACCGTGGACATCGCCGCCCAGACGGTGGTGAAGGGGGCGGCAGGCCTCATCTTCTTCACCACCATTTTCCCGGTCGCCGACAAAATTCCAGCCCTCCTGTTCCTGGGCTCGGTGCTGACGGGAGCGCTCCTGGTCCACTTGGCGATCCTGATTTTCTCGACCCTCGCCCACCGCACGGGCCCGGTCGCCCTCGAGCGGGCGGTGGCGCTTCTAGTCGACGGCCCGCTCAAAAACGAATTCTGGGGTGGAGCGATTGCGATGGGCTGCGCCGTTCCGATCGTTTTGATTTGGTGGCGCGGTGTGGGCGGCATGGGCGCCCTCACGGCGGCGATACTCGCCGTGGCCGGCTCTTATTACTGGGACAGAGTTTGGGTGAAGGCCGGTCAGGCCGTCCCCCTTTCATAAGAGAAATAAGGAGAACCCCTCAATGGCAGCGCCTCACCTTCAGTCGGCCCGGGGAGCGCGGGACATCGCATCGCTCGGCCGTCCGGACCTGCTGACTGCCGGGGCTCCTTCGGCGCCGGCCGGTCAGGAGAACCATATACGCGCGAACGGCCCGCTCGTCTCCTACCCCTCTCCGGAGAAGTGGGACGATTGGCAAGAGTACGAGAGCGTGCACTGGCCCGATAAGGTGCAGCGCAACTACATGCTGGTTCCGACGCTGTGCTTCAACTGCGAGGCCGGCTGCGGGCTTTTGGCCTACGTGGACAAGGACGACCTGAAGATCCGCAAGATCGAGGGCAACCCCCTTCACCCAGGCTCGCGGGGGCGTAACTGTGCGAAGGGCTGGGTGACGGTGAACCAGATCTACGACCCGGACCGGATTCTGTACCCGATGAAGCGGGCGGGCGAGCGGGGCGAGGGCAAGTGGGAACGGGTGAGTTGGGACGAGGCGCTAGACGACATCGCCGGGCGAATCCGCAAGGCCATCATCGAGGAGCGCCGCAACGAGATCGTCTACCACGTCGGGCGCCCGGGCGAGGACGGCTTCATGTTCCACACCCTGGCCTCGTGGGGGGTGGACGGGCACAACAGCCATACCAACGTGTGCAGCTCTTCGGCGCGCATCGGCCAGGTGCTCTGGAACGGGGGGGACCGCCCCTCGCCGGATTTCACGAACGCCGAGGCCATTCTGCTGATATCGAGCCACCTCGACACGGGCCACTACTACAACCCCTCGGCCCAGCGGATCATCGAGGCCCACTCGGCGGGCGCGAAGCTCATCGTGATCGACCCGAGGCTGTCGAACACTGCGGCGAAGGCGGACCACTGGCTGCCGGCTTACAGCGGGACCGAATCGGCGATCCTGCTGGCCATGGCGCGCCACCTGCTTGAGACCGGGCAGTTCGACGCCGAGTTCGTCGAGGAGTGGTTCAACTGGGGCGAGTACATGGCGGCGCTCCATCCGGGCGATGAGGCCACTTTCGAGAATTTCGTCACGCGGATGAAGGAAGAATACGCCGAGTTCACCTTCGCCTACGCGGCCGAGGAGACGGGCGTCGCTGCCGACCGGATCGCCGAAGCGGCTCAGGCCGTGGCCCGGGCGGGCAGCCGCCTGAGCGTTCACGTCTGGCGCGCGGCGGCGACGGGCAACCTCCACGGCTGGCAGATCGCCCGATGCCTCCACCTGCTGCCCTCCCTGACGGGGGCGGTGGGCACGGTGGGGGGCACCCACCTGGCGGGCTGGCACAAGTTCGCCCCGGCCCATCCGAACCCGGCCCCGGGCCCTGGGGAGTGGAACGAGCTGCTCTACCCGCCCGAGTATCCCCTCGCCCACTACGAGATGAGTTTTTTGATGCCCCACCTCATGCGCGAGAAGGGCCACAAGGTGGATACCTACTTCACCCGGGTCTACAACCCGGTGTGGACGAACCCGGACGGCTTCATGTGGATCGAGATGCTCAAGGACCACGACCGGATGGGCTGCCACGTCGCGCTGACTCCGACATGGAACGAGACGGCCTGGTTCGCCGACTACGTCCTGCCGATGGGTATCGCCACCGAGCGCCACGACAACCAGAGCCAGGAAACGCACCCGGCCCGCTGGGTGGGCCTCCGCCAGCCCGTCATGCGCGCGGCCAGAGAGCGCCTCGGCGAGACCATCACCGACAGCCGCGAGACGAACCCGGGCGAGGTCTGGGAGGAGGACGAGCTCCACATCGAGCTCTCCTGGCGCATCGACCCGGACGGCGAGCTGGGCATCCGGCGCTACTTCGAGAGTCCCTACCGGACGGGCGAGAAGATCACCGTCGACGAATACTACCGCTACATGTTCGAAAACAACGTGCCGGGCCTGCCCGAGGCCGCCGAAAAAGAAGGCCTGGCCCCGCTCGAATACATGCGCCGCTACGGGGTATTCACCCCCGAGGACAAGGTTTACGAGGTCCACATGCGCGAGCTGGGCCCGGACGCCCTCGAGGGTGCCGAAGCGGACGAAGCGAGCGGGACACTCCGCAAGGAGGGCAAGGCGGTGGGCAACATGAGCCGGGGGGCGGCGCGGACCGGTTTTGGCACGCCCTCGCGCAAGCTCGAGTTTTACAGCCCCACCATGGCCGAGTGGAAGTGGCCCGAGCAGGCCCTGCCCCGCTACGTGAAGACGCACGTCTACTGGCGCGATATGGACCGCTCGGCCAACGAGTTCGACCTGCTGCCCAACTACCGCCTGCCCACCCTGATTCACACGCGCTCGGCCGTGAAGTGGCTCTACGAGATCACCCACAATAACCCGTTGTGGATCCATCCCTCCGACGCCCGGCGAATCGGGGTGGCGACGGGCGGGCTGGTCCGCGTCGAGACCCCGATCGGCCACTACGTCACCCGCTGCTGGGCGACCGAGGGACTCAAGCCCGGCATCGTCGCCATGGCCCACCACCTCGGGCGCTGGCGCCTTTCGGAGAACATGGGAGCCCCCCGGATCGCCTCCTCTCTCGTGCGAATCGACGAGAAGGAGGGGGGCCGCTACGCCATGCGCCAGATTCACGGGGCCGAGCCCTTCGAGAGTGAAGACTCCGATACCTCGCGCATCTGGTGGCGAGAGGTGGGGGTGAACCAGAACCTCGCCTTCCCGGTCAATCCCGACCCCGTGAGCGGGATGCACTGCTGGCACCAGCCCGTGAAGGTCCATAAAGCCGCCCCGCACGAGCGATACGGCGACATCGAGGTGGACACCGAGAAAAGCTACGCCCACTACAAAAAATGGATCGAGCTGGCGCGCCCCGCACCCGGGCCCGGAGGCCTCAGACGGCCCCTGTGGTTCAACCGCCCCAACAAGCCCCAGCCCGGTGCCTTCAAGATGACCGAATGAGCGCACTGGGGAGGAGGCTGCCCAGCGGCAAGGAGTTGATCGAGCAGGCCGCCCTTCGCCAGAAAGTCTACCGGGTCCAGGCCGCCGCTTTTCTCGACCCGCCTGACGCGGAGCTGCTCGGCTTCCTGGTGGACAACTACTCTTTTCTCTTCCCCCGGGAGGCGCCTGAGCGAACAGCTTCTTTCGAAAAAGCCCTGCGCGTGGATTTCACCAACCTGTTTCTGCTCTCCAGCCCCCCCTACGAGGCCGCTCTGGTGGACGAGAGCGGCCACCTGAACTCGAGCGCCACCGACCGCGTCACCGACTTCTACCGCTCCTGCGGATTCACCCCGGGCCGGGGCGGCGGCGGCTCGCGCCACACCGGCCTCGTCGCCATGGATCACATCAGCGCCGAACTCGAGTTTCTCGCCCACCTCGCCGGCCGCGAGGAGAGCGCATGGCGGAATGAAGACTCCCCCCTCGCCGCGGAAAGCCTCTCGGGCGCGGCCCGGTTCATGGACGCACATCTGTTGAGATGGATGCCCCTCCTCACGGCAAGCACGGAGGAGGACGCTGAGACGGAATTCTACCGCGCGCTCTCGAAATGGACCCGCGAGTTCGCGCTCGAGGACAGAAAACACATCGAAAAAATTTTGCGGAACGCATGACCCCGGCGGGGACGCATGAACCCGGCGGGGACGCACGAACCCTGGCGGGAAGATCTAGCCGGGAGGCTGGGAGCCTAGCCGGGAGGCTGGAGACCAGCCCCGGGCGCTTCGTCCCCGATTTTTCGGGCCCACTTCCTGGCCCGGCGCAGCGAGCGGCGCAACTGGTTGGCCCGGCCGCCCCAATCCTTCCAGGCGGACTTGGCCGGCGGGCAGGAACGGGCCCATTCCTTGTAGCGGGCCTGCCAGACCCCGGTCTCGGCTTCGATTCTCTCGAGCAACTCCTCCACCCGCCCTTCGGCCCCAGCCTCGCGGAACAGGTTCTCCAACATCCTGGAGCGCGACTGGACGCCCGAGCGCAGGTCCATGTCGAAGCCGATTTGGCGAATCCGGGCGCGGGAGAGGTGGATTCCACAACGCGCCGGGTTCGTCAGGAGCTCGGCCATCTGCTTGAGACCGCCCTCCCTGAATACAGAATCGATTTCCGCCATCGCCCCGCCTCCTTCGGCCGCCTTCCTTGGGGGCGGCCTCCCCACGGATATATATCTTTATCCACCCGGACGCGAAAGGGACGGCGGACACAAAAGGGGCCGGCGGCGCAACAAGGCTGGTGAGTCGGGCGCAACGACAGAAGGACGAAACCGGAGCTTTCTGAAACTCCCTAGTAGAGCCAGTGGTTGATGTCGGGCATGAAGCCGAAGAACATGACGACCACCAGCAACAGCGGAACGAAAAACAGGGAGTGAATGAAGATATTCTCCACCCGGAGATGCATGAAATACATAATGACCAGAATCGCCTTGGCGATCGCCAGGGCAAAGATGACCACCGTATCGGCCGGCGGGGGAAAGATTAATGACACGAACACGGATACGATCGCGAGGATGACCAGATAGGCCCAGATGACGATGTTTCTCGGTCCATGGTTCTCGGCAGCAGCCATAATACCTCCGAAAATTTTATTCAGTGTCGCCGAATGCCCTCTCCCTCAGCCCAGATAAAGCAGGGGGAAGAGAAAGATCCAGACCACATCCACGAAGTGCCAATAGAGTCCGCACATTTCCGACCGATGGCCGTAGCGGGCGAGCCCCCCGGGCTTGGACACCACCACCAGAAGGGAAATGTTCGCCACTATTCCGGCCAGGACGTGCAGCCCGTGCAATCCCGTCATCCCGAAATAGAAAGCCCAAAACAGGGATTTGTCCGGAAGCAAACCCTCCTGGATATGGGCGGTGTACTCCATCCCCTTGATCACCATGAACAAAAGGCCCAGAGCAATCGTATATCCCATGTACTTTTTGAACTTCTCCAGGTCGCCGGCCCTGTTGGCCGCGAGAACCTCGACAATGGTGAAACTGCTCGTCAGGAGGACGAGGGTGTTAATCGACCCGAGCAGGACGCTGTTATGCTCGATATCCCCGGCCCATCCCGGCCCAGTCAGCCGAAGAAGGATAAACGAGGCGAGGACCCCGCCGAAAACCATGATTTCGGACGCGATGAACCACCAAACTCCCAGCTTGGCTGATGGAACGGCGGCCTCCATCGTATCCGGGCTCGCGCCCGCGGTGGGCTCCAGGCTCATCTTCCATTTCCCCCTTTCGGTTCAAATACCATCGATTGCCATCTTAAATTTGAATTAAAGAGCCGGTCATCCGCCGCCGCCGGAATCACGGGGCGGGTTGATCCTGACTCACCCATTCTCCGTCGATGCCGGGGACGCCATACTCGTAAGGGGCGTTGTGCACCTCGGGAATCGCCCCCGGCCAGTTTCCGTGAGGAGGCGGCGAGGGGGTGGTCCACTCGAGCGTCGTCCCGCCCCAAGGGTTCTCTCCCGCTTCCCTTCCTCTGAAGAGACTTCGGATGAAATTCACCACAAAGACGAACTGGAACAGGAAGAGGACAATCGCGGCGACGGTCATGAACTCGTTCCAAGGCTGAAGAGGCTTGAAAAGTTCATATTTCGTGTGGTCGGCAACGCGCCGCACCATCCCGCCGAGGCCGACAAGGTGCATCGGAACAAAAACCACCAGAAAGCCCAGGAATGTTCCGGCGAAGTGCACCTTCCCCCAGAACTCGTCCATCACCCGGCCGAACATCTTCGGATACCAGTAGTAAATCGCACAGAATCCGCCCATGAAAACAGCGCTGAACAAAGTGCTGTGAAAGTGGGCGACTACGAAAAGTGTGTCGTGAATGAAGATGTCCGCCGGCGCTGACCCGTTGAAGATGCCGGTCACGCCGCCGAAAATGAATATCGATAGCCCGCCGATGGCGAACCACATGGGGGTGTCGAGGCGAATAGAACTTTTCCACAAGGTCGCCAACAACGAAAACACGACAAAGGCGAAGGGAACCGATATCAGGATTGTCGTAATGCTGAACGGTGTGGCGAGCCGCGGGTCCAGGCCGGAGATGAACTGATGGTGCGCCCATACGATAAAGCTCAATACGCCGGCCGTCAGTACGGCGTAAATGATCGGCCTGTAGCCGAAGATCGTCTTGCGGGAAAAGGTCGAAGTGACCTCCAGCATCACCCCGAGCGCGGGCAGGAAAATAACGTAGACCTCGGGATGTCCGAAGTACCAGAACAGATGCTGCCACAACAAGGGATCCCCTCCCCCCGCGGGGAGGAAAAAGCTCGTCCCCAGGTTGCGGTCCAGCAAGAGAAAAACGGCGCCCGCGATCAAGGGTCCCACCGAGAGCAGGAAAATGACCGAGGCGATGACGATCATCCAGATCATTAGCGGCATACGGAAGAGCGACATCCCCCGGGTGCGCATGTTGAACGGAGTCACCAGGAAATTAACCCCGCCCATGAGAAAGGAGGCGAACTCCAGCGCCAGCGCAAGGAGCCACAGGTCAAGCCCCCAGATGACGCCTGTGTACTCCTCCCTCGCGGATAGCGGCGGGTAACCCGTCCACCCGGCCGAGGCGGCCCCCCCCTCCACGAAAAACGAAGCCATCAAAATGAGCGACGCCGCAGCCAACACCCAGACCGAAAGCATGTTCAGGCGGGGAAAGGCCATATCGCGCGCACCAACCATCAAGGGAATGAGGAAATTTCCCATCGACGCCAGGAGAAGGGGCATCGCGACGAAGAAGACCATGATAGTCCCGTGCATGGTGATCAGCGCGTTATACACATCGGGGCCGATTCTCCCGGTGGGCATGAAATCGGCGTCCTCGGATATCCAACCAAATCCCCAGACCGGGGTCTCGGGCCAGGCCAGCTGCCAGCGCATCATATACGCGAGCAAACCGCCTACGAACGCCCAGAAAAGAGCGATGAAAATATACTGTTTGGCGATCATTTTATGATCGGTCGAGAATACATATTTGCGCACAAAGCTCGTAGGCGCTTCATGGTGGGCATCATGCATCGATGCGGCAGTTCCGCTCATGTTTTCCCTCTTGTTCGAGTCGTGCGTTCATAAAAAAAGAAAAACGGTCTCAGGCTCTCCCGGGAGCCTTAAGAACCCGGCCAATTCTTGGCGACCCAACTCTTGTACTCCGCCTCCGGGTGAACGTAGAGGAACCCTTTCATGCCCGTGTGCCCGACCCCGCAAAGCTCCGCGCAGGGAATCTCGTATTTTCCAGGCTGCGTGGCCTCAAACCAAGCGGGAATCTCGCGGCCGGGAACGACATCCTGCTTGAGCCGCATCTCGGGCACGAAGAAACTGTGGATGACGTCCTCACCCGTGAGAATCATCCTGACGACCTTGTTCACCGGCACATGCATGTCGTTCTGGAAATTCTTATCGTCCTTGGTTCCGAATTTTCCGTCCGGACCCGGATAGGTGAAAATCCAGTTGAACTGCTTGGCGGTCAGCCGAACGACCACCTGGGAAGCCGGCTGGTTGATCTTGACTTTGGCCCAGACATCGGCCCCCCGAAAATCGATCCAAAGATCGAGAACGAGAACCAGGGCGCAAGGGATGAGAATCCACATCATCTGCGACATGGTGTTGCCCGGCGTGTAGTCGGATTTTTGCCCTTCACGGCGCCTGAAGCGGATGATGCAGTAAAGGAGAAAAACCTGGGTGGCGATAAACCAGATACCGACGATGTAGTAGATCATCATAAAGATGGCGTCGATGTCTCCGCCGAAAGTTGACACATTCCTAGGAAACCAAGAAAGCATTTTTCTCCTCACTCCTGGTCGGGGCGCTGGGGCAAGAATATTCTTCCCACCGGCCATATCGAAATTGTAATTAGTAAATTGCTGGTCGTAATTTTATTTAGATTGGCCCCCCAAAAACTACCATCCATATGATTTTAAGACCAACTACTCATTATATCAAGGAAAAAAATATCTCTTTTGGGTCTTTTCCGGCCGATATCTTATTCGGAATCAGAATTTATCAGCTGTTTCTTCTCGACCATCGCCTTGGCCAGATCGGCCAGGGACCTGCCCGACAGGTAGTCGAGAATTTCCTCTCTCAGGGGCTTCCAGGTGTCATGGAGGGGGCATGGGGCGGTATCCGAACATTCAGCGAGGCCAACCGCGCACCGGGTGAACCCATCTTCACCGTCAACCGCGGAAACGACTTCCATCAGGCTGATTTCCTTCGGGGGCCGAGCCAGGCCGAATCCCCCTTTGGGACCTTTGACAGATACGAGAATCCCGGACCGGGCAAGTTGTTGAAGCAATTTTGCCAGAAACGGCGCCGGCAGGCTTTCGGCCTCGGCAATTTCCTGGGCCCGAATCAATTCCATATCAATATTTGTCGTAATATAGTTAAGCGCCCGAAGGGCGTACCCGCAAGGGCGTGAATAAAGCATATCTTCACCTCGTTAATGATTGAGAAAATCGATGGGCGAGTCCTAATTATTTCCTATATATCCAGTTTGTCAACCATTCATTTTATTCCTACCAAAAAAAATGTTCCGCCGATGGATAAAACTGTGACCAACAAAAGGGAAAAGGGCCCTCCCCTCTCCGGAGGAGGGAAGCTCCTCTCGGGTTGTTAGCCGAATCGATCGAACGCTTAATCGAAAATCCAGCCCGGCCAAGGCGGCGGCGAACTACCTCCTTAACCTGACTCAGACATCCGGGAGGGCGGTAAAACTGAAATTCGACCGACAAATATACTATTCGGTTTCCCTGATGTATTCTGTAACCCATTCATTATATTTCGTTTTTCCGTACAGACAAAATGATTAATATACACAAACATATCATTCTAATCGAAATCTAACATTACACCCTCCTCTTTGGGATAGTATTTTTGACGTAGTCATGGGTTTCACCCGAGAACATTGGTAGGTAAATAAACTGTTCATAAATCTCTGAGTTTTATCTGTTCGAAGATGGCCCTACGGAGGGGCCGCCCGTTCCGGGGAAAAAGAATGACTCCTGCCCTCCCATCCTCTCCCGAGTATCAAGTGCCTCTCACCTCGGGAGCGCCACCGACCAAAGGACGAATTCTCATTGCAGAGGACAATCCGTCCAACCAGCTTGTCGCCACCTACATGCTCGAGAGTCTCGGCTACGCTTCAGAGGTGGTGCCCACGGGGGCGGAGGCGGTCGAGATACTCTCGCGCGAAAGCTTCGATCTTGTATTGATGGATTGCCAGATGCCGGAAATGGACGGGTTCGAGGCAACCCAGGAGATTCGGAAAACCGAAACAGAAGGAGGGCCGCGAATCCCAATCATCGCGATGACGGCATACGCCCTCAAGGGAGATAAGAAAAAATGCTTGAAAGCGGAGATGGACGACTACATTTCAAAACCCGTCACGGTCGATATTTTGAACGATAAAATCGAAAGAATGCTCAATCAAGGCAACGAAAATTCCGCCTCCCGGGACGCGGCGGAGCCCCCCTCCGCAGAGGGGGCAATCGACCCACGGGTATTGGGCGAGCTTCTGAAACTCCAGGACGAAACCGATAGCGATATTGTCGGCGAGCTGACCGCTATTTTCCTCGACGACTCCCCGAAACGGGTGAGTGCCATTTCCAGCGCGATTGAGAACAACGACCCGGAAGCCCTCGAACACAACGCCCATGCCCTTAAAGGAAGCTGCACCATCATCGGCGCGATAGGGATGAAAAACATCGCCTATGAACTCGAAAAAATCGGGCAGGCCTCTCGCCTTGACGAAGCGCAAGGTGTTTTGAACCGTCTCGAGGATGAGTTCGTCCTCGTCAAGGAGGCGCTGGAGAAAAAAATCTGGGAAAAATAAATTTCCCGCCTCCTCCATCCTTATTATTCCTCTCCCCCTCAATTTACCGCCTTTCATGAACCCTCTTTTCGCGCGAGATACCGGCTTGCTCCGTGCCCGCCGCTATCGGCTGGCCCGGTTTTAAGTGGGCGTGATAGGCTGGCCCCCATGAAAAACGACTCGTTCCATGAAAGACTCGAAAATTTCATCATCGTGCTCGTCCAGCCCAAGGGAGCCGGAAACGTGGGCGCGATTGCGCGCGCCATGTCCCATTTCGGTCTGACCACCCTTCGGCTCGTCGCCCCGCAGTGCGACGTCAAAAGCGTGGAGGCGCGCTCGATGGCCATGAGCGCCCAGCCGCTTCTGGCCTCCGCCGAGCATTACGCGACCCTCCGCGACGCGCTCCAGGATTGCGCCTGGGCGGTGGCCACCTCTCGCCGCCTCGGCCGGAACCGAAAGCCAACGATGTCTCCACGCGAGGGCGCCCGCCCCTTGATAGAGCGCGCCAAGGAAGCCCGGGTGGCCCTGGTCTTTGGACGTGAGGACAAGGGCCTCAGGACGGACGAGGTCGATCTGTGCCAGGAGCGCCTCCTGATTCCCGCCGTTTCGGAATCCGAGTCATTCAATCTCTCCCAGGCCGCTCTTCTCATTTTCTGGGAAATTTTCATGGAAAAACAAAAGAACGCCCCCTCCGGGGAGGGCGCCGAACCTTCATACCCCGGAGACAGGCCGGCCCCCCGGGACAAGATCGAGGGCCTGGTGGATCACCTCGTCGCCACCCTCGAGTTGATCGGTTTCGTGCCCCACCACCACCCCGAGCGCGTGGCCCGGTCCTTCCGGGACTTGATTGACCGGATTAAACCCAGCGACCGGGAGGTTCGCATGATGCGCGGGGTACTCCGCCAGGCGGCCTGGAAAGTCCTCAACGGAGCCGCCCCGCCCGAAAAGCCAGTCGCCCCGGAGGGCACCGAAGAGCCTATCGAGGAATCACCCTCCCTCGCCGCGAAGCGGAGGGAGCGGCTCATTCGGAATGCCTGAACAGAAAATTCCCCGCCGCCCCGGTTTCTTTCTCGACACCCGCTAGCCATGAACTTAAAAGACTTTCTCTATGAGCTTCCCCGAGAAGCCATCGCACGCTATCCGGCCGAACAGCGGGAGGACTCCCGCCTCATGGTGGTTACCAGGGGAGAAGGCCCCCACCGCCACAGCGCTATTCGCCGGCTTCCGGACGAGCTTCGCTCCGGTGACCTTTTGGTGGTGAACGATACCCGGGTCCAGCCCTGGCGCCTCTTCGGAACCCGCCTCTCAGGCGGGAAGGTCGAAATCCTGTTGGTGCGTGAGGAAGCCGAGGGCCTCTACCGGGCCATGGTTTCCGCGAACCGCCCCCTCCCCGAGGGGGAGCGGATCCGGTTTCGGGGCGGGCTGGAGGCTACGCTTGGCCCACCCGGGAACGAAAGAGCCCTCCAGTTCTCGGACGCCGCGCACCTCTCGGAATGGCTCGAAAAAGAGGGTGAACTGCCGATTCCGCCCTACCTAAACCGCCGGGAGGAATCGGTGGACCGAGAGCGGTATCAGACCGTCTTCGCCCGGAACCCCGGCGCCATCGCCGCCCCCACCGCCGGGCTCCACTTCAGCGCCGCCCTGAACCGCGAACTCGAATCAAGAGGAGTGGGGTTTGCCTCCTTAACCCTTCATGTCGGACCGGGAACATTCCGCCCCGTGAAATCCGAACGAATCGAGAACCATGAGATGGATTCTGAGGCCTATTTTCTTCCGGCCGAGGCGGCCTCGAAAATCGAGAAGACGCGACGTGCCGGAGGCAGGGTAATCGCCGTCGGAACAACGGTGGTCAGGGTTCTTGAGACAGTCGCGAAGGAGAGGACGGGCGATGAAACATGGGCCGGCGAGGCGGCCGGCGAAACGAGGCTCTTTATACTTCCCGGTCACTCCTTTCGCCTGGTTGACGGATTGCTCACCAACTTTCACCTTCCCGGCTCGACATTATTGATGCTTGTTGCCGCTTTCGCCGGAAGGGAGCGTATACTGGAGGCTTACCGCTTGGCGAGGGATGCGAGCTACCGCTTTTACAGCTACGGGGACGCGATGCTCATCATCTGAGACAGAGGCCGGCTGCCGCCACCTGGGTAAAGAGAAACGGCGCCATCGGCACAACACAAATAGCCAGATAAGTAGTTGTTTTTTATGAAATTAAGCTGACATGCCGGAATTTCGAATGACTAGAAGAAGCGAACCGGAGCCCCGTTCATGGCTTCCTTGAAGTGCTTGCCGGACTTGAAGCGTACCACCTTTCGGGCGCTGATGGGGGCCTCCTCGCCCGTTTTGGGATTCCGTCCGATGCGGGCTTTTTTTGAGCGCACCTGGAATGAGCCGAACCTTCTGAGAATCACAGGCTCTCCTACTTGGAGAGTTTCCTTGATGGTGGCGATGATGGCCTCGACGGCCTCCTCGGCTTTCACTTTACTAAGACCGGTATCTTCGGCGACGAGATTAATAATATCGATCTTGGTCAATGCTCCAACCCTCATTCCAAAATCGTTTGCACGCCCGATTACGATGACTTACGGACTTCGCTTCAGAAGCAATGAATGGATAAAGGACCTTACCCTTTGAACAAACAAACTTTAGCATTGAGCGGAAGGAAGAGCAACCCTGTAAATCCATGATTTCCATACAACTTGTACTCACTCGGAGGTAATAAACCGGCAAATGGAAAATACCCTCCCCCGGCGAATACAGGGGATCAAGCCCTTCCTGGTGATGGATATCCTCGAAAGAGCCCGCCAATTGGAGGTTGTGGGCCGGGAGGTCATCCACCTCGAGGTGGGGGAACCCGACTTTGATACCCCCGAGGTCATCGTCCGGGCCGGCCAAAAAGCGCTCGCCGACGGACACACTCATTACACAACCGCCCTGGGAATTCCCGAGCTTCGCGAGGCCATCGCCGAACGCTACAACCATCTTTACGGACTTTCGATCAATTCCTCGCGCGTCGTTGTGACCAGCGGCACCAGCCCGGCCATGCTCATGCTTTTCTCGATTCTCATCGAGGAGGGCGACGAGGTGATTCTCTCGGACCCACATTACGCGTGCCACCCGAGCTTCATCCTCTCGGCGATGGGCGCCCCCGTTCTCGTTCCCGCCGGGGCCGAGGAGGACTTCGTTCTCCAGCCCGACGCTGTTCGGGAGCGAATCACCCCCCAGACAAAGTGCATTCTCATCAACTCTCCCTCGAACCCGATGGGCACCCGTCTCGATGGCGAGGAGATCGAGGCGCTGGCCGCCCTGGGCCCTCCCCTGGTCTCGGATGAGATTTACCACGGCCTGAGCTACGGCGGGCGGGACAGATCGGCCCTTGAGTATTCCGATGAAGTCTTTGTTATCAATGGTTTTTCAAAGTATTTCGCCATGACTGGCTGGCGGCTCGGCTACCTGATTGTGCCCGAGCGCTATGTTCGGCCGTTTGAGATTTTGCAGCAAAACTACTTCGTCTCACCCAATCCCTTCGTCCAGTGGGCGGGCGTGGCGGCCCTCCGGGAAGGTGTTCCCGCGGCGGAGGAGATGCGAAGGATTTATAGCGAACGGAGAAAAACCATGGTTCGGGGGCTGAATAAAATCGGGCTTCCCGTCCACCGCGAACCCGACGGCGCCTTCTATGCTTTCGCCGACGCCCACCCCTTCGGCGAGAACTCGCTGAAACTGGCCCGGGAGATACTCGAAGCAACCGGGGTGGCCGTAGCGCCGGGCGCTGATTTCGGCCCCGGCGGAGAAGGCTACCTGCGTTTCGCCTACTGCAACTCGGTTGAAAATATCGAATTGGCCCTTGATCGCGTGGGCCGCTACCTGGCATCCAGATAAGCGCAAAAAAACTCCCTTCTCCCGGCGCCCGCCGGGAGAAGGGAGCATCGCGGCCAAATTCGCTAGCTTCGCCTACTCACCCTCATCGAAATCGCTGCCGCCGAACTCCGGCTCCATCTCGTCGGATTCCGCCTGGGAATTGGCCTCACGCCACTCGAGCTTATCCTCGATAATTTCGTGGTAAACGATTTCCTCGTGAGTGGCCAGCCCGTGGGAGTCCACCAGCGGCTCCGCCCCTTTTCGGAGCTGAGTCACCCGCCTGGCGAGCACGACGGATAAAAGAAACCGGTTCTCAACCTTATTGAGAGCCGCTTCAAAACTTTGATCGTAGGACATTGTTGAGGCCATATTTCCTCCACGAAATTCCATCCGGAAAAGAGCGGGACCCAGGCGCCAGGCGGAAGCGCGGCCCCGGCCTTTTTCCCTCCAAAACCAGGAACGGGTTATGGACGAAATCTCCCCGGTTTTCAACCGCGGGAGAGAATTATTTTCATTATCCGATTCCCACATGCTGGACATACAACATCCGCAGCTCGGAGAGAACCTGCGAGAGGATTTGCTCCTCACCCTCCGAGAGGTTCCCCGCCATTTTATCATTGACCATGGAAATCATGTCCACGAACATCTTGGCGCTCCTGGGGTCTCCCCCGCCACCCCGCTCACCGGTCTGGGGATTGATGCCCATGGCCGCGATGGCATTGGTCTGAAGAATGGCGAGAAGCGTCTCAAACTCCCTGGTAACCTCACCCTCCTCGGGAGGCTCGCTCTCCCCGGCGGGACCGCTCTCCCCGGCGGGACTGCCCTCCCCGGCGGGGCCGCCCTCTCCAGTGGGCGCTTCAGGCGGAGGCGCTTCACCGGCGGCTCCGGCCGCCATCGAAGGCTCGCTTACAGCCGGCCCGGGCGACTCGGGCGCCGGTGGAGAATCGGAAGCCCCAGGGGAGGCCTGGGGAGGAGTCTCCGCCCTCCCCTCTTCCCCGGAACCTTCGTCTTCGTCTTCATAACCCCGGATGGAATAGCGGCGATCCGAGACTTTAAACCCCTGCTCCTGCTCTTGTTCTTCCGATTCGATTTCGTCTGCCATGTCTTTCCCTCAAAAAATCATTCCGATAATTTCAGGCCGGATTCTCGCCAGTGATGCGCTACGAGGGCCAATCCTAATCTCTCTCGCCGCCGGGTGTCACCCACGCTGTCGCTAGGTGCCACTTCCTTAACCCATCTTCCGCCCGCGGCCGATCAACCCCTCGAGGCGGCCTGCCCGGCCGCCGGAATTTTTGCGCCCAAACGCCTCAATACCCGGCGGAAACCTCGCCAGATGCGGCGGAAGAGCCCCGCGAAACCTTTTCCGTCCCAACCCGATTTCTTCGGGCCCCCTCCTTCAAGGGAGTCCAGCTCCCGAAAGAGCTTTTCCTGCTTTGAGGAGAGTTTCTTCGGCGTCTCCACGATAATCTGGACCAAATGATCTCCCTTTCCCCTTCGCCCCGGAACCGGGAAACCCTCCCCGCGCAGCCGAAGCAGGTCGCCCCCCTGGACCCCCCGGGGAACCTTGAGCTTCGACGAGCCATAGAGTGTCCTCACCTCAAACACGGCGCCCAGCGCCGCCTGGGGAAAGGTGACGGAGAGCTGGGTGAGCACGTCGCTTCCATCGCGGTGGAAATAATCGTGCGGCAGAAGGGATACCATGACGAACAAGTCGCCGGCCGGGCCGCCCTTGAGGCCGCCCTCTCCCTCCTCCCGGAGCCGTAGCCTTCCGCCCTCGTCGATGCCGGGGGGAATCTTGATCTTCACCTTGCGCTTCTCGGTGCGCCTTCCCTCCCCCTGACACTCCAGGCAATGCTCGGCGATCTCGGAGCCCGCGCCGCCGCAGGTTGAGCAGGTGGTGCTGTAGGTGATGAAGCCCTGGCGAAATGCGACCTGTCCAGATCCCTTACACGCAGAGCACTGGCGGATGGAGTCCGCCGACTTCGCCCCCGTCCCGCCGCAGTAGGCGCACTGGGATGTGCGCTCGAACTCGAGTTCGCGCTCGACGCCCAGGGCCGCTTCCTCCAGCGTCATTTCCATCTGGTAGGCCATATCGCGCCCGCGCTGGGGGCCGCCCCGGCGGCTTCGACCGCCGCCCCTTCCGCCGCCGAAGAAATCCGTAAAAATATCGCCGAACGAGGAGAATATATCGTCGAAATTCGAGAAACCCTGGCTGCCCATTCCGCTCAGGCCCTCATGGCCGAAACGGTCATACCTCGTTCGCTTCTCCGCGTTGCTCAGGACCTGATAAGCCTCGGATGCTTCCTTGAACATTTCCTCGGCCTCGGGATCGCCCGAATTCCGATCAGGGTGATACTTCATCGCCAAGTGGCGATAGGCCTTCTTGATATCGGCGTCGCCCACCCCGTTGTCAACGCCCAGAATTTCGTAATAATCCCGCTTGCCGTTTACGTTCATTCAGATTCCCTAAATGTCATATGGCCCGTCCAGCCGCCTCCGGCTAGGAAGGCGCGGAAAATTTTCCGACGGCGACAGTGCCCGGCCGGAGAACCTCGTCTCCGAGTAAATAGCCCTGCGCCAACTCCTCAACAACCATTCCATCCAGTTTGGGGTCGTTCACCTCGATCGTCCGAACCGCTTCGTGTCGCTCGGGGTCGAATTTCTCTCCCTTCGAGGAGAAGGGCTTCACGCCGAACGAAGCGAGCTCCTGGAAAAACCGGCCTTGGATCATCCGCACCCCCTCGACGAGGGATTCCAGGGCCTCCTGGCGCTTGGCCGGGTCCTCGAAGGGACCCGAAGCGGCGGCGGTCGCCCGTCCCATATCGTCGGCGATCCCGAGAAACGCCGAGACCGCATCCTTCCTGGCCTGCTGCGTCCGCCGCTCCAACTCCCGCCCCTGGCGGGCGCGAAACTCGGCCGACTCCTTGTCGATCCGCTCGATATGCCCGCGAAGCTTCTCCTCGGCGACAGCCACTTTTTTCTCGAGCTCCTCGACGAAGGTGGGCTTGCGGACAACCTCCTCCGCCGCCGGCTCCCCTTCGGCCGCCTGACCGTCATCCTCCGCACGGAGGCGCCGCCGATCGACGACCTTGGGGCCCTGCTCTTCGTCCCCACCCTCTTCCGCGCCCTCGCCGGCCCCTGCTCCGGTCTCCTCCTCGTCCGCGGGCGTGGAACTCACCTCAACTCGATCCATGAACCATTTTCCTCCGATGATTTTCCTACCGCATATCCAGTAATCTTCGAATCCGCTCCTCCATCGGAGGATGGGTGCTGAACAGCCCGGCGAGCCCTTCCCCCGACAGGGGGTTCACGATGTACATGTGGGCGGTGGCCTCGCTCGCGCACTCCAGCGGCCGGCGGTGCGCCGCCTCCTCCAGGCGCCCGAGCGCGTTGGCCAGCCCGTTCGGGCTGCCGGCAATCCGCGCCGCGGTGGCGTCGGCCAGAAACTCGCGCGAGCGGCTCACCGCAATCTGAAGCAGCATTGCGGCAACCGGCGCGACAATCGCCGCCAACAAAATTCCCAACATTCCGCCACCGCCCTCCTCGTCATCCCTTCGCCCGGCGCCGAAGAAAGCCGCGAACTGGGCCATCTGGGCGATGTACATGATCGCGCCGGCGAGGGTGGCGGCGACGGTGCCGATGAGAATATCCCGGTTCCCGATGTGGGCCAGCTCGTGAGCGGCGACGCCCTCGAGTTCCTCGCGGTTCAGCGTCTCCAGGATTCCCTCGGTGAAGGCGACCGCAGCGTGTTCGGGGTCCCGTCCGGTGGCGAACGCGTTGGGCGCTCTTTCGGGCACGATGTAGACCCTGGGCACCGGAAGTCCCGCCCTTCGGGCGAGGCCGGCGACCAACCCGTAAATCTCGGGCGCGTGCTCGGGAAGAACCTCCTGCGCCCCGGTGGAGTAAAGCACCATCTTGTCAGAGTACCAATAGCTGTAGCCGTTCATCGCAACGGCCAAAACCAGCGCGATGACAACCCCGGCGCGTCCGCCCACGAGATTTCCGATCCACAAAATCAACGCGGTCAACAGCCCCAGCAAGAGGAATGTCTTGATCGAATTCGCGCTCAATTCGCTCTCCGTTTCATCCGGACCAGTTTGGCCGATCGCAGCGGGATCATGGCGCCCTTATCGGGACTCACGTACCTGAGTTGATCGCGCAGCTCCTGCATGGCGTCGCTCCTGAAAATCTCCTCGAACTCGGTCAGCCGCTCGACCGCCAAAACCAGCTTGGCCCTGAGGTCGATGATCACCTCAACGCCCGCGAGGTTAACACCCATCTCCCGCGTCAGGGTGAGGATCATCTCCACGCGCTCGAGGTCCTCGTCGGAGTAGAGGCGCGTTTTCCCCTCGCTCCGGCCCGGTTCGAGCAACCCCTCCCGTTCGTACATCCTGAGCGTCTGGGGGTGAACATCGAACATCTCGGCCACTACGCTGATCGTGTACTTGCCGTCCTTCCTCTGAGCCCGGCGCGCCATCGATGTCTCCCTAACTACCTACGCTAAATGCCCACGCTAAATACTCACGCCCGTCATCTCAGCGCGTGGGTCCTCGGGATTTTTCCGATCAAACTCCCGTATCAACTCCTGGCTTCCCTCGTCGAGGTGCTTGGGGATTTGCACCTGAACCCTCACGTACAGATCCCCCTTGCCGGAACCCTTGAGGCGAGGTGCCCCCTTCTCGTTGAGGCGAAAGGTCTGTCCGGCCTGGGTGCAGGGCGGTATCGTCATCTTCGTGGTTCCCTCGTAGGTGTGAATCTCCACCCGCGCTCCCAAAAGAGCCTCCGGCAGGGAGACCGGCAGATCGAGATGGAGGTTATCGCCCTTTCTCTCGAAAAATTCATGCGGGCGCACCTTGGTGATAATGAACAGATCGCCGTTGGGCCCGCCGTTGGGCGAGGGCTCGCCCTTTCCGGCCAGCCGTATCTTCGATCCGTTCGAGACGCCCGGAGGCACCTTCACCTGAATCCGCTCGGTCGTCCGGCGGTTTTGGCCGCCTCGATTCTCGGTCTTGGGAACCGTGAGGGTCGAGTTGATTCCCTTGAGGGCGTCGTTAAAACCAATTTCCATCGAGTAGTTGACGTCGTTGCCCTTCACCGGCCCCTGCGGCCGGGGTGTCCCCCAGAATCCGCCGCCGCCCCGCCTGCCATGGCCCGCACCGCCCGTTCCACCGAATATCGAACCGAAGATGTCCCCGATGCCGAATTCGCGGAGGATATCCTCGACATTTTGCGGCGCGCCGCGATCGCCCCACGGGCTTCCGCCCGCGAAGGCGGCGTGTCCCATCGCGTCGTACTGGCGGCGCTTGTCCTTGTCCGATAGGACGGCGTAAGCCTCGCTGATTTCCTTGAAACGGTCCTCGGCGCTCCTGTCGCCCGGGTTTACGTCCGGATGAAACTTACGGGCGAGCTTCTTGAATACCCGCTTGATTTCATCCTCGGTCGCGCCGCGGCCGACGCCGAGAACTTCGTAGTAGTCTTTTTTGGCCATTCGCCCTGACTCTCCCAGGGGGCGCTAGAGTTTTACTCCTTGTCCTTGTCCACTTCCTCGAACTCGGCGTCCACTACTTCGCCCTCGGCCGCCGCTCCCTCCGGAGCGCCGCTCTCGTTCTCGGGCGGCACGTCCCCTCCGGGAGCTTCGGCTTCCTCGCTCGCCTGCTGATACATCACCTCGGCGAGCTTGTGCGAGGCGGTTTCGAGTTTGCCCTTGGCCTCGTTGATCTCCTCGAGGCCAGCGTCGGCATTTTCGAGGACTTTCCTCACCTCGGCGATGGCTTCCTCGATCG
>JAVEPB010000038.1 GCA_030922375.1 bacterium
GTGGAGAAAAACCTGCTCTTCCAGGGACTCAAGTTCGATCTCGAAGCGCTTCGTTTCATTTACCGGGCCAAGAATATGGCGGATGTGACCATCATGGATGCCATAATCGAGTTCGCCGAAAAAAACGATCTCGAAATCATCCCCCAGACCGAGTTTCTCGGCCACCTTCTCGCACCCGAAGGAACGCTAGGTAAAAAAAATCTGAACGATTCCGATCTCGACGAAGTTCGCTACGCTTTCCGTATGGCGCGCGAGGTGGCCCGTCTTGATATTGGCCAGACGATCGTTGTGAAAAAAGGCGCCGTCATCGCGGTCGAGGCCATCGAGGGGACCGACGAGACCATCCGGCGCGGGTGCGCCCTTGCGGGAAAGAGGGCCATAGTGTGCAAGGTTGCACGCCCTGACCAGGACCCTCGCTACGACATCCCGGCCGTGGGTCCCGGAACGCTCCAGGCCGCGCGTGAAGGAGGTGCCTCGGCCCTGATCGTCGAGGCGGGAGCCACCTTTTTGGTCGACAAGGACACACTTGTCAGGGACGCCGACGCCGCCGGTATCATTCTGGCGGGGTGGCGTAGCGACGAGGAAAAATGATCACCGGCAACCCCCGGCTGATGATCGTCGCCGGAGAGCCATCGGGCGATCTTCACGCGGCCAGACTTATCCGGGCCATTTCGCGGGAGTTCCCCGGCGTCAGCGCTTTCGGCATGGGCGGTGAGGAAATGCGCGGGGCCGGCGCCGAGATTATCCACGATTCCAGCCCGCTGGATGTGATTGGATTCGGGGATGTCCCAAGGGTCATTCCGGCGCTTTACCGCATCAAGTGCGATCTGATCGCCCGGGTCCGGGAGGAGCGCCCCGAGGCCGTCGTTCTGGTGGACTATCCCGGTTTCAATCTCTCCCTTGCTAAATCACTCGGAAAACTCCCTCGTCCTCCCCGGTTAATTTATTTTATTCCGCCTCAGGTATGGGCCTGGCGCGGCGGGCGCGCCCGAACCATCGCTGAAATCTTCGATTTGATCTTGACGATCTACCCCTTCGAGCCGGGTCTTTTTCGCCAGGAGGGCGGGGCGGCGGAATTTATCGGGAATCCGGTGGCTTTCGCGCTTCAGGAGGCCCCCTCGAGGGAGGCGGCTCGCGCCTCGCTTGGGATTCCCGGTGATGCGCGTGTGGTGGCTTTCCTGCCGGGAAGCCGCCGCCGGGAGATTGAGCGCCTTCTCGGTCCGATGATCGATTCCGCCGGTCCGCTGAGTGAGAGGTTCCCGGGCACCCTCTTCCTCGTCTCGGAGGCCGAGGCGCTTCCCGAGGGAGCGGTTCGAAGCCGCCTTCCTTCGGGCGGCGGCGGTGTCCGTGTCGTCCGTGGCCTCCAGCATGAGGTTATCCGGGCGGCGGACGCCGCCGCGGTCGCTAGCGGAACGGCTACGCTCGAGTGCGGTCTCCTCGGCACGCCGATGAGCGTTTGTTATATGGGAGATTTTTTCACCTATATGCTGACGAAATACTTTCTCCTTCAGGTGGATTACATCAGCCTCGTCAATCTCCTCGCGGGCCGGGAGGTTGTCCCGGAGCTTTATCAGGGGCAGGTCAGGGGAGAGCGAATCGCCGCCGCGCTGGGCCCGTTGCTGGCCGATCCCGCCGCGCGGGAGAGTCAAACAAGTGCGTTTGGGGAAATTCGCGAATCGCTCGGGGGGCCCAACCCCTACGAGCGCGGGGCCTCGGAAATTATTCGGGTGTTGGAGGGCGCTTCGTGAACGAAGGAGAGAGGGCTCCGGACTCATCGCCGTATGATGGCCGGGGGTGCGATCCCCATGCTCCGCTTCTCACCCGCCTCGGGGCGGCCGGCATCGCGGGCCTGTTGCGGGCTATTTACGCCACCGTCAGG
>JAVEPB010000039.1 GCA_030922375.1 bacterium
GGCAAGTCGGTATCCTGACCGAGGAAGTGTACCACCATCAATACCTCCCGCAATCCACGCACCGTTCCCTGCAGGGAAATTAAAGCCTAGCGGGTTGGTTTCTTCCCTCGTTTCGGCTTTTCCCCCATGGCCTGAAGATAGGATTCGTAGACGGAGCCAGTGTCGTTCTTGAAGTGGCCGAGGGCCTCGGCCGCGACAAACTGCTGGCGGGCGGCCGTCCCGAGGGGGGCCGCCGCTCCGATTCGATTCGCCTCCTTTGAGCTGATCAGAAGGTCCTTTGTGATGACCCGCAACTCCGCGGCGGGGGTGTAATCGCGCCGGGCCATCGCATCCCCCTTGTCGGAAAGCTGATTCGTGACAAACGTTCCCTTAAGGAACTCGACCATGCCCTGGGGATCGAGACCCGCTTTTTTTCCGAAAGCGAGGCCCTCCGCGAGAGCGGCAAGCTGGCTGAAATAGATGTGGTTGGTGACGAGCTTCATGTACAAGCCGTTTCCCGACTTTCCCATATAGGTAATTTTGCCGATGTACGCCTCCAGAACGTCACGGTGCGCTTCGAATGCCTGCCTCTCCCCGCCGACCATAGTGGCGACATCCTTTCTTTCCAGGGAAGAAACGCTCCCGGCGATCGGGGCGTCGAGGAACGGGACTCCCTTCTTCTTCCCCGCGGCACATATTTCGAGCGCGATGCCGACCTCGATGGTGGAATGCTCAAAACACACTGTTCCCCTTCGCATGGCGTCCAGGGCGCCGCCGCCGTCGAGAAAAGCGCTTCGCACCGCCTCCGTCGTCGGCAACGAACTACAAACCACATCGGCGCGGGACACCGCTTCGGCCTCGGAGGCCGCGGGCCGGACTCCATTTCGCACCGCCGCGGCGAGCGCCTTCTTATCGGGATCATACCCGGTCACGGAGTAGCTGGTGGAGACCAGGTGCTTCGCCATGACACTCCCCATGTTCCCAAGCCCGAGGAAACCTATCTTCTTCGGCATCGCTCCTCTCCATGTGTCATTTATTGCCGGTTATGCCACACCACCCTGGGAAAATTTTCGCTTTTGCGGCTTCTCGAAACGGGACATTTTTCGGAGGAACCGATGGTATCCCCCGCGTTCCGGGAAGTTTTCATTTGGAAGGAAATATTTGGGCGCGCTGCTTCTCGACGCGCTTGGGGTCGGTGAGCAACCCCGCCCAGGTCTCGGCGGCCGCCTTTCCGGGAAATACGTCCTCGATTCCCTCGGCGATGGCTTTCAAGCCCGCCTCGACGACCACGGAAGGCGGCTCTTTCGGGACGGTGGTGTGCGCCGCCATATCGGTGTCCACGGCGCCGGGATAAATACCGGTGACCAAGGTGCCCTGCGACGCCAGCTCGGCCCGGATAGACTGAGTCATCAAATGGCTCGCCGCCTTGGACGCGCAATACGAACCCGCTAGCGGGAAACTAACCAGCCCGCCTAGCGTGAGCACATTGAGGATCGCCCCGCCGCCGTTGGCGGCGAGGATCGACGCGAAGGCGCGGACCATCGCCAACGTGCCGAAATAGTTCACCGCCATCTCTTCGCGGGCGGCGTCCAAATTTTCAACCCCGATCAGGCTGGACATATGGGATATACCTGCGTTGTTCACCAGGACATTGACGTCGCCACACCACTTCGCCGCGCCGCGGACAAGGCTTGAATCGGTGATGTCGAGGAGAACCGGGAAAATCCGTTCCGGTTCCCGGGAGACGAGGTCGGCCACGGCCCCTACGTTCCGGGCGGCGGCGTAAATCCGCGCCGCCCCCGCTCGATGAAATGCCTCAACGAAAGAACGGCCGATCCCCCTGTTCGCGCCGGTCACAAGGACGGTGGAGCCTTTGATCTCCATGTACGAATCTCCAATAGGTTAGCAGATTTACCGCTTCGCCCTGGGTCTGGAGGGAGTTTCACCCCCAAGCTCATCGAGGTCGTCGAAGAACGGATTGCCGAGGCCCTTGCCGCAACGCTCCCCAGCCCGGTCCAAGCGACAAGCGGGTGCAAGTACTGGGGGCTAAAGCCCGTCCTCGAGTTCCTCAGGATCAGCGGGCAGTTTGACCGCCTTTCCTCGCTTCGCGGAAAGATCCATCGCCTTGGTCAACAGAAGGTTCCGATGGCCCTCGGCGGCGGTGGCGTGCGGCGT
>JAVEPB010000040.1 GCA_030922375.1 bacterium
GTCGAAGGAGATATCAAATGCCCTCGGACTCTGATCACATCCCGCAGCGGCCGCCCTTTATTCCGGGCACCCCCGAGGAACTCGACGCCGTCGCTGCCTCGCCGGAAAATCACACCGTCGTTTTCGAGAACGAGTATGTTCGCGTTCTTCGCGACAACATTCCGCCGGGCGTCGTCGAAAAGAAACACACCCACGCCCGGCCGAGCATTTTTGTCATCAACGCGAGCCTGGACATGGACTAATATAACGAGGAGGGCGAAATCGTCGCCAGAAGCGGCAAGCTCAAGGACGGCGAGCCCTTTTGGGTGGAGCCCGAGGGGCTCCACTGGCTCGAAAACCACGATACCTTTGCGTTCGACGCGATTCGGGTGGAGATCAAGGTTTGAGCCGCGGCGGCCGGGAAGCGGGGATTTCAATACCGGAATCAAGCGGAATCCGATGATGACGATGTCCGGAATCCGGCGATTTCTGGAATCCGGCTATATATATGGATTTGCCGGCGAAACGGGGCGAAGCGCTTCGCCCGCCAGTTGACCCGGACGAGTTTGACGCCTGACGATATTGTTTCGAAGGGCGATATAAGGACGCTACCCTCAAGGAGTTTCGAATGAGCAACGGAAACGGCAAGAAAAAACCAATCGGTCTGGCTATCGTCGGCTGCGGGAAGATCGGGCGAATCCGCGGCGAGTTGGCGCGCGATTATCCCGGCGTCGAGTGGCTCGGGCTCTGCGACATCGACGAGAAGGCGGGCCGGAAACTCGCCGAGGACACGGGCGCCGATTTCTTCACCACCGACTCGAGGGAGCTGCTCGCCCGGTCCGAGGTGAACGCTGCCATTATCGCGACCGAGGAGAACGAGCACTTCGGGCCGGTCATGGACTCGGTCGAGCGGGGGCACGATTTTTTCATCGAAAAGCCGCTGGCCACGAACGCGCTGGAGTCCGCCGAAATCGTCAAGGCCATCGAGGGCGAGGGAATCGACGCCGTCGTCGGATACACCCAGCGCTTTCGTCGGAAATTCCTGGTGGTGAAGGAAAAGCTCCGGAACAACGCGCTCGGCGACATCACCACCGTGACGACCCGCGCCTTCATGAACCGCCTGGTCCCCATCGCCACGGTCGAGAAGACCGAACACCGGGGCAAGCTCACCCCGATGGTGGTGTCTGGCACCCATAGCCTGGATGTCTGCATGTGGCTTCTCGAGGGCAAAAAGCCCGTCGAGCTCTATGCGCGGTCGGTGGACCGGGCGCTGGGCGCCTCCTTCGGGACCAAGGACGCAACGACCGGCATCTTCTCGTTCGAGGACGGAACCATCTGGAGCATGAGCATTAGCTGGGCGCTTCCGGTTGTCTGGCCGGGCTCGGTGTACAGCCTCGAGATCGGCATCGTCGGGACCGAGGGCGTGCTCACCATCGACGACACCCACCGCGACATGGTGCTGGCGAGCGAGCGGGCCCAGCCCGCGGGCTACACACCCGAGATCACGCGCAACGTCGATTTCCTCACGAGCTATCCCCCCGGCGACATCGCCTTCGATCAACTCTGGGGGCCGATGCGCGAGGAGACGAACGCCTGGTACCAGCGGGTGCACGTCGGGCTCGACACACCCCACGCCACCGCCGCCGACGGACACCGCAACCTCATGATGACGATGGCGATGGATCTTTCGGCCAAGCGCGGACAGGCGCTCAAGCTGCCCGTCGATCCAGCCGAACTCGTCGCCGAACTGGGCTAATTTCGAATTGAATCTGTGATCAAAGGAGATCGACATGCCGTTTTATCAGGTGGCCGAGATGGCCGAATCGACGAGCAAGCTTAACGCCGCCATCACCCGAAAAACCGTAGCCGGGGAATTGATGAAAGCCGGGGTCGTGACCAAGCTCGAGGGCGAGGGTCCTCCCCTTCACATGCACCCCAACGAAGAGCAATTCGCGCTGATTCTCGAAGGAAAGCTTCATTACATCCTGGGCAATGAGGAACGCATCGTCGAAAAGGGCGATTTGATCCATATTCCCCGGAACACAAACCACAGGAGCCGTGCCGTGGGCGGTTCGGCGGTGTTTTTCGCGGTGAAGAGCCCTTGCGGGGACGGGGAACTCGATCAGGACTACAACATGGCCGAGGGCGCCGAGGAGGCCGAAAAATCCTTCCCGGGAGGAAACGGAGCCAGCTAACCGGGCTGGTTTCGGCCAAGACGCATGGCCAGATACTTTGACGACTTCAGTGTGGGTGACCGCTTCGTCAGCGAAAGCGCGGAGATCAGCGAGGAGGAGATCGTCGCGTTCGCCCGGCGATACGACCCCCAGCCGTTTCACATCGACCACGAGGCGGCGAGTGCGTCTCCCTACGGGGGCCTGATCGCCAGCGGGTTTCACACCCTCTCTTTCGGGTTCCGCCTCTTCGTCGACACCGGCGCGATCGCCGATTGCGGGATGGGCTCGCCCGGCGTCGAGGCGATTCGCTGGCTGGCGCCCGTGCGGCCGAGCGACATCCTTCGCACCGAGGCCGAAGTGGCGGCGATGCGCCCCTCGGGGTCGGACCCCGGTAGGGGGGTGTTGACGATGGATTTCTCGGTGATCAATCAGGACGATACGGCCGTTCTCACCATGCGGAGCGTGGTACTTGTCCGCCGGCAGGCGAGGGGGTAAGTCCGCGCGGCTTTCGCAGGACATAAAACAAGAGGGCCCCGGCGTCCAGGGTGGATGCCGGGGCCCTCTTGTTTTAACGAGAGCCTTCGTTTCAGCGGGAGAGGATTAGAGTCACCGCTCCGGCGATGATGGCCGCCGCTCCAGCCACCACGCGCAGGTTAATCCGTTCGTGTGACTGGAAAAAAATCCAGGCAATCGCGATGACGAAAAGCGGACGCGACTGCGCGATCGGAAAAGCGAACACCACGGGCGCCCGGGCGAGGGCCAGGTAAAGAAACGTCACGCCCAGGCTCGCCACCGTGCCGGTCAGGCAGAGGAGCCCCCACGTTTTCGCCGGCCAAGAGCCTAATTCGACTTTAGAGAGTTTTCCCGAGAGAAACGGTAGAAAGGCAATAATTCCCGCTGCGGTGGCGTAGAGGTTCGCCTGGTTGGCGGAGGCAAAAGCCGGAATCCCCTTGCGGGCGAGGACGGTCGAAACCCCGAGGGCGAGCGCGCTCATCAGGGCGAGGCTCATCCCCTTGAAGCGGTTTTGGGGCGATACCGGAGTGGCCCGGCCGGAGCCGCTCTGCACCACGAGTATCGAGCCGGCCAGCACGAGGACTGCGCCCGCCGCCAGCGGCATCTTCAGGGGCTCGCCCAGGAATAAAACCCCGAGAGCCGAGGCGAAAAAGACGTTGGTCGAGTTGGTGGCGCTGGTTCTGGCCGAGCCGATGTGCTGGGTGGCGGCGAGGATGAGCGTGCGCGCGGCGGTGATCCGGAGGACGCCCGCGAGGGCGATAAAGACCATTGGCCACCCGGAGGCGGGCAGCGGGGTCCTAAAGTCCCCCATCGCGGCGGAAACCGAGGCCAAAACGATGAGGCTGACAACCGCCGTTACCGAGGAGCCGAGGACGGGATCGATGCCCCGCACCGCCAGGCGGCCGAAAGTGTCTCGGAGCGCCAGCATGAAAGCCGCGCTCAGGGCGAAAACAGCCGCTGCCGTGTACAAATCCGGTATCTCCGGAAAACGGGGTACAGAGGATACGCCGGGCGGAATAATCCTCGCATTCTGGCAGGTACGGGCGAGTTCGGGCGCGTTCGGGCGCGCCCGTGCCGGTGGGGACTAGGGCGATGCGGCTATTCTATGCGCCTTTTCCTAGAAAGAAAAAGCGGAGGGAACAGGTTCAAGGGACTCCAGAAGACGCTCCTCAACGATCTCGACCAGTTTGGGGTGAAAGCCCAGGTGCCCGCCGAGGTGAATCTCGACGGCGGGGTGGCGGCGGCGGCCCTCTTCCATGAAGCGGGGCAGGTCTTTTTGCACATGGTTGCCCAGGTGCAGGAAGTAGGGCAGGAGAATGATTCGATCCGCGCCGGCCTCGGCGTGAAAATCGATTCCCTCGGGGATCGAGGGGGCGTTGATCTCGAGGAAGGCCGCGCTGAACCGATAAGCGGGCCATTTGATCTGGAGGCGGTGAACGACCTCGTACATGGCTCCGTTGGCCGCCTCCGCGCGGCTTCCATGGCCGAGGAGGAGGCCGGCCGTTTGACCCGAATCCTCCGGACCGCCGCTCAGGACATGCACTCGCCTTCCCCCCGTTCGAGCACATAGGGCTCCGACCGGTTCCAGTCGATAAACAGGTCGGGGTCGTCTCCGAACTGGCCGCCGACATGGAGATCCCGAAGGGCTTCCTCGAAAGGTGCCTTTCCTGCGCGCGCATAGAACTCGTTGAAGCGCTCTCCGGCCAGCCGCTCTCTCAGGTAGAGGGCGAGGATTTTCTTGAGCCCCTCGGGAACGCGCTTCGCCGGCAGACGAATGGAAATCCGGTCGCCGAGGCGCGTGTTTCCCCCGGTGTTCTCGTATTGTCCGCCGAGGAAAATTTCGTAGGCCGGTAGCATTTTCCCCTCCGCCCGGAGCGTTCCGCCGTGGAAGCCGATGTTGGCGAGATGGTGCTGGCCGCACGAATTCGGGCAGCCGCTCATCTTGATGTGCATCTCGCGGATGAGCGGGTCGTCGATGTTCATCTCCTTGAGCGTCTGGATGAGTTCCCCGCCCAGGCCCATGGAGGCGGTGATTCCGAGCTTGCACGAGTCGGTCCCCGGGCAGGAGACGATGTCGGTGATCTCGTGCGCCCCCGCCTCGCCGAGCCCGGCCCGGCCGAGGTCGCGCCAGAGGGCGTAAAGATCTTCGTCCCGGACCCAGCGAAAGACGATATTTTGCTCAAAGCTCGTCCGGGCGCGGCCGCGCGAGTAGCGCCGGCTGATATCGGCCAGGCGGTAGAACTGGTCCGCCTCGATGTCCCCGAGGGGAATGCCCACCTCTACGGCATGGTAACCGGGCTGACGCTGCTCCCTGACGTTCTTGCTCCGCCATACCGAAAAAGCCCACGAGTCGCCGTTCGGGCTCGCTGCGTTGCCGTTCATCGGCAGCGCCGCCGCGGGGAGGTCCGCCTCCTCGTCGTCCACCCAGAGGTAGGGGGTGGGATCGATGGGCGAGCTCGCCCATTCTTTCTTGAGTTCGTTCTCGACGCGCTCCTTGATCCCGTCGATGCCGATCCAGGAGACGAGGAATTTGATGCGCGCCTTGAACCGGGTCTTGCGGAGCTCGCTGGAGTCGTTGAAGACCCGGAGGATCGCCTCGCTCACCCGAAGAAAATCGGCGACCGGAACAAAATCGTAAAGCACCTCGGCCGGCCGGGGCAGGGTGGCCAGGCCTCCTCCCACAAGAAGGCGGAAACCCTTGACCCGCTCGCCCGCCGCCTCGCGGATAACGGGGATGAAGCCGAGGTCGTGGATTCCGGCGATAACATCGTCCGCGGCGGTGCTCGAAAAGGCCACCTTCCATTTCCGGGGAAGATCCTGGACCAAGGGCTTGCGGACGAAGTAGCGCACGAAGGCTCCGGCATAGGGAGTGGGGTCGAAAACCTCGTTCTTGTCGACGCCGGCGTAGGGCGAGCCGGTCACGTTGCGCACACAGTTTCCGCAGGCCTCCCTGGTGGAGAGGCCGGCCGCCCCCACGATTCTCAGAATCTCGGACGCCTGCTCGAGAGGAATGAAATGGTATTGAACATTTTCGCGGGTGGTGACGTGGCCCTTGTTCAGCGGCGCGAAGTCCCGGGCGACTTGCCCCAGGGCCTCGAGCTGGTCCGCCGTGACCCCGCCGAAGGGAAGTTTCACCCGGACCATCTGGACGTCCGACTGCCGTTGGCCGTAGACCCCGCGCTTGAGGCGGTAGCCCATGAACTCTTTTTCGTCGAGGGTGCCGCCGCGGAACTTCGCCGCCTCGGTCTCGAAGTCGTCGAACTCCTCGGGCAGTATCGGAATCACCGCCCGGGCCTTGGTTTCATCGGCATATGGTGTGGATTGCGGGCTCATTTCTTTCTCCTGGTGGTTATCGGCTTTTCTAGGAGCCGGAATTTTGTATAAATTCTTCTTACTCTCAAGGGTCAACTTTTTTCGACCGGGTACATTCGCGCGAGATCCTGAAGCAGACCGCCCATCCGCTGGCTTTCAGCCTCGAGGGCGGGCTCGACCCCGTTCTCGCGGATCGCATCGCTCGTCACCGGGCCGATCGAGGCCGTGGCGACACTTTCGTTCAGAGCGGCGGTCAACTCCTCGGCCTGGCCCGTCTCGTCCGCCGCGCCGAAAAGATTATTCACCGCCGGTGGGCTGGTGAACGTGATGGCGTCGATTCCGCCATCGAGAAGGCGGCCGATAAGTCGGGAGACGGCCCCGGGGTCCTCGGACGGGAGGATCCGGTAGGGGGAGCCGTGAATCAGCCGCACTCCGTAGGGAGCGAGGGCCCGGGGAAGGGCGCTTGGCATCGCTCCCGGCGTTTGGATGAATACCGAGGCGCCGTTCCCCCCGGCTTCGGTGATTTCCCCGGCTTCGGTTAGAGACGCGATGACGCCCTCGGTGGTTCCCGGCTCGGCCTGGTAGTCGGGCGGCCGGCCACCCTCCCTGAGCGCCCGTAGGGCTTTTCTTCCACGTGAGAGGACCTTGGCGGCCTTGAGGCTCTCGAGATAGGCTCCGGCACAGCCGATCCTTTCTGCGGCATCGAATAGGGCCCGGACACCCACCCCGGTATAGAAAACCGCCCAGTCCACTCCCCCGATAACTTCCCTGACCAGACGCTCGGCCTCTTGGGTTGAATCCTCGAAGCGAAGGCTCACTGTTGAGGCGATATAGGGCTCTCCTCCCAAGCGGCGGACCAGCTCCGACATCTCGCCGGCGCGCCGCTGGCCAGTGATGGCGATAATGCGGCCGTCAAGACTGGGCAACGAGGATACGCTTTTGATACGCGGGGGATTGAATTTCCCATTTTATTTCAATGGTTTGGGGAGGAATCGCGAGTGATTGACCTCCCGCCAGGAACTCCCAGTCACGGCACCTGTCGCAAACCGGGCCGAAGGGGCCAATATGGTCCGTGGGGGAGAATTCACCGCATTCCGTGCATTCGACTGCCTGTAGTTTGCTCATGTCATTGCCCCTACAAAATAATGATTTTAACCTGACTGATACGTTCATATATATTGCAAATAAGATACAGTCTGTCAAGTATAAAATTTAACATACATAAGTAAATTACTTATGTATAGGTCGGATGTTCTATTTCTTGCGGGAAAGCGGTTGTGCGATAATCCAGGGAGACGCCATGCTATCCCGGATTCAGCCAAATAAAGGGGACAATTCATGAATATCACGATGTGGAATTGCTACGTCTGACCCTATGCATACCGGGCCACGGAGTGGCTCACTCGTCTTCAGGAAAAGGACAAGGATCTCAGGGTGGACTGCAGGTCGTTTGTACTTGAGCAGGTGAATTTCGCCAGCGCGCGCGGTGAGGACTGGAAGGCATGGGAAGACAAGCGCATGGCCAGCCGCGACATCCCCTCGCTCGAGGCTTCGAAATGCGCCGCCCTTCAGGGTGAAGGCCAGTTCGCCAAATATCATGTCGCCCTCCACCGGGCGAAGCATCGGGATGGAAAGGACATCACCAACCAGCTCGTCCTCCGGGACGTTGCTATCGAGGTGGGGCTCGACGTGGAGCGCTGGGAGGAGGACATGAAAAACGGCGCGGGCATTCCGCTCCTCGCCGCGGATCACGAAGAGGCCGAGGGCGAATACGGCGTTTTCGGGGTGCCGACCCTGCTCTTCGAAAGCGGTAATCCGGTTTTCGTGAAGCTCGAGGAAGGAGATTGGGAGGGACAGGACGACAAAGGACTACTCGATGCCGTCCGCGCCGCCTCGGTCGATCGCCCCTATGTACTCGAGTTGAAAACGCCCGAGTCCGCGAAGCGGGGTACCGCTGCGCAGGTGAAATATAAAGATTACGGCAAGAAATAAATCTTTTTCCGTTCGTTAGCAGGGTGGGGAATAATGACGACCGCCGAGGGGCACCGCCCCGTCGATTTAACGATGGACAAGACCGCCCGCGAGCTTCGGATCGAGTGGGCGGGGGGCGGCAAGAGCGTTTACGGTTTCGATTATCTGGCGGCCATGTGCCCCTGCGCCAACTGCCGTGAGAAGCGGGCCGAGATGGAGAACAATCCGCTCCGCGTCGTATCGGACGAGCTCGGGCCCGCCGAGCTCGGGGACGCTTCGATGGTGGGCCGCTACGCCCTGAGCATCACCTGGCAGGCGGGTTGCGCGAGCGGCATCTACTCGTTCGATTATCTCAGGTCCATCGATCCCGGAAATCTGGGCGAGGCCGGAGAAGGAAGTTAGGGAGAGATGCGCGTGAAATCCCAGGCGGCAGAGAAAGCTGAAACCACGGGGGAGGGGCAGGCTGCGGAGCGGGCTGACGCTCCCCGGAGCGAACCGGAGTATTGTCCGACCTGACTGAGCGGGCTCCTTTTTCTTCTGGTTCAGAAGGGTTTCAGGTGGGTCCGGAGGAAACTGGTACGGGCCTGAGCGGTTGAGACATGCTCCCCCGGCCTCCCGGAGGCCGGGGGTTTTTTGTTGCGATGTCGTTTTTCATTCCATCTTCCAGGGGAGAATCCAAAATGCCCAAGATCACTCTTCAGCCCTCGTCGATGCGGGTGCCCTCGCCGCCCTATGTCCCGGGAACGAAACGGGGGCCTTTCGTTTTCACCGCCGGCCAGGTCGGGGTGGACGGTGAGGGAAATCTCGTCGGCGAGGGAGACGTTGCCGCCCAGACACGGCAGGTGCTCCGTAATCTTAAGGCCGTTCTGGAGGAAGGGGGCGCTACCGTCGCCGACGTGATGAAAACGACGGTCTATCTTGCCGATATCGGCGATTTCGCCGGGATGAACGAGGCCTACGCCGAATTCTTTGGAAGCGATAAGCCGGCCCGGACGACGGTCCAGGCGGCCCTCGCCAGCCCGAAGTTCCTGGTCGAGATCGAGGCGGTGGCTATGATCGAGGGTTAATGTTGACAGCCCTCTCGGCTGGCAGGTCTTTCGGCCGAGAGGGTTTTATAGACGGGCAGGCTTTCCAGCCGGGTGGGGCATTTACTCGATGGTGAGTTTTTGCAGCCAGGACTGCCCGCCGTAGCGCGCTTCGATCTCCATGTCGCGGAGTATGGTGAAGTAGATCCGGAGGCGGGCGAGGTCTTCCCGGCTGAAGCGGACGGTTCCGCCCTCGCCGACCGGATATGATTTCGAGGCGCGGTTTTTGAGAAAGGTGATGTGCACCTCACCGCCCCCCGAGGTGGCTATGGCCGGGCCGCAGACTTTTCGTTCGGCGGTCCTCCAGTCCCCGGTAATCTGGCGGCCCGTCGGGCGGCGGTTTGTCGCGCTATAGCCCCCGCAATTTGAGGCGGGGTTGCCGGGGCTTCCGGACAGGACGTTTCCGAGCTCGGCGAATTTCGTGAGCCCGCAACCCACGCCCTGCGGGACGGCGGCGGCCGGGGACTGCTTCGAGACCTCGACCTCCCGGAAAATCCGCCGTTCCTGCACCGGGCAGAGCGCCACCCTGCGCAGGGCGGCGAGGCCGGGGCCTTTTCCGGCGAGGCGATAGCTCTCGGAATCCGCCTTGAGCGTCCGGCGGTCGAGGCGGACGACATCGCCCTTCACGGTTTCGACCGACCCGCACCCGGTGGCCAGCGCCAACAGGAGCAGAAACCGAAAAATCCGAGCGGTCTTATAGGGGTGGATGTCGATCCGGCTCATGGGAATCCTGTTCAGGTGAATTGACGGCGGGCGAACTTTGGTCATTATCCTAGTCCGCAATCGAGCAGGCGGCAACGCCGGAGTTTTGTAATGTCCGGGCCTCGGTGATGACCGGGCCTAATCCGAAGTGTATGGTGCATAAAGATAATTTTATTTGGTGCTTTCCGCGTTCGGAGCTTTCCGCACTGAGTAATGGAGATCCCCCTTGGGCCAGACCATCGCGGAAAAAATTCTCTCCGCTCACTCGGGGGCCGAGGCTCGCGCGGGCGACCTCGTCGTGGCCGAGATCGACTATCTCATGGCGGGCGACGCCAAGGGCCCCAAGGCGCTGGATATTTTCAGAGAGGCGAATCTGCCCTTTCGACTCGATCCGAAAAAGACCGACATCATTATCGATCATTTTGTCCCGGCGTTCGACGTTCGCTGGGCGAACGACCATGTGAAGCTGCGCGAATTCGCTTCGGAGCGCGGCGTGAACCTGTTCGACGCGGGGTCCGGGGTCTGTCACACCATCGTGACCGAGGAGGGAAGAGTCGGGCCGGGGGATTTGGCGGTGGGCGGCGACAGTCATGTCTGCACCTACGGCGCCTTGAACTCTATGGCGGTCGCCGTGGAAAGCGGAGAGACGGCCTCGGTGTTCGCCACCGGCAGGCTTTGGTTCAAGGTGCCCCAAACGATTCGGGCCGAGTTCGAGGGGAGCCTCCCCGAGGGCGTGTTCGCCAAGGACCTGGCCCTCTATCTCGCCGAGGAGATCGGCCTGAACGGGGGCAACTACCGCGCCATCGAGTACGGCGGTCCGGCCCTTGCCGCCCTCTCGGTGGAGAGCCGGTTCACCATCGCGAACATGGCGGTGGACACGGGAGCGAAGACGGGGATCATGGAGGCCGATTCGAAAACAATCGAATGGGCCAGGGCCGCGGGCCGCGAGGGAACTCCCGTCTCACCGGACCCGGACGCCGCCTACGACCGCAGCATCCACCTCGATGTCACCTCGCTGGAACCGGCGATAGCGGTCCCCCCCACGACCGACAACGTATTCCCGGTGGGGGAATTCGCCGGGCTCCCGGTGCACCAGGTCTATGTGGGCACCTGCACGAACGGCCGCCTCGAGGACATCGAAATCGCTGCGCGCATTTTGCGCGGCAGAAAAATCGCCCCCGGAATCCGGTTTTATATCGCTCCCGCCAGCCGGCGGGTCCAGGACGCGGCGGAGCGGAGCGGGGCGATCCGCGCCCTCAACGAGGCGGGGGCAGTCCTCCTCCCGCCCTCGTGCGGCCCCTGCGTATCGATGACGGGAAATGGCATCGTGGGCGACGGGGAGCGCGTCGTCTCCACGGCGAACCGGAATTTTCCCGGCCGCCTGGGGAGCAAGAAGGCGGAAATCTATCTGGGCTCGCCCGCGACGGCGGCGGCCAGCGCCCTTGTGGGACAGATTGCCGACCCGCGCGAAATCCTGGCCGAGACGGCGGGAGCGGCACTATGATTTTGGCGGGAAGGGCGTTCCGCTTCGGTGACAACGTGAGCACCGACGTTCATCTTTCGGTCAAGTACCGCCCTCCCGACACGACGCTGGCGGACCTCACGAGGGACGCCTTCAAGGATATCGATCCGGCGTTTTCGGCCTCTGTGCGGCGGGGCGATCTGGTGGTGGCGGGGGAGAATTTCGGGCTCGTCAGCAGCCGCGCCGACGCCGCGGTCGTCCTTCGGGAGCTGGGCGTGAGTTGCGTGCTGGCGAAGAGTTTCGGCCACATGTTCTACCGAAACGCCATCAACATGGGACTTCCGGTCATTGAGTGCGACACAGGCCCGATTTCGGCGGGCGATGAGGTGGAGGTGGACCCGGGGGCGGGCACGATTCAAACCGGGGGCGGGGAGATTCGCTTTTCACCCTATCCCCCCTCGCTCCTGAAAATAATCTCCGCCGGGGGGCTGATCCCCTTTCTTCAAAAAGAAGGCGGCTATCCGGCCTAATCCTTTTGTCCCAAGGCGGCTTCGAGCACCTCCATCGGCAGCCCGTTTTCCCGGTAGCCGTGTCTCAGGGTGGCGGCGTACTCGGGCGAGGGCCGCGCTTCCCGGATCGGGCCGATCATCATGTAGATAAGCGCCTCCTCGTCGCCGATATCGGATTCCACCGATATCTTCTCGCGGCCGTAAATCTCGGGGTAGTCCTCGTAGCTGTCGAGGGTGTCGATGTCGCGTTCGAGGAGGAGATAGAGCACGCCCGGCACCTGGGCGCCCGCTTCGGGCACGACGGTGGCCCAGCCGTGGGGGTTGGATATTTTTTGGGGGAGTGCGATTCGAAGGGCGTGGCCCATCAGGCGGGCGAGCCTGAGCGGACGGCTGCGGGGGCATCTGAGGCGCATTCCGTCGTGGTGAAGATTCGCGCCGTAGGCGAAATAGAGAATCAGGCGTTCAGGTGGCTCTGCCGAGATCCTCGCCCTCCTCATCGTCCCACCCTTCCTTGTCGGGCTCGGCCTCCTCGCCCCCGCCGAAGGCAATGAGCAACTTGGCCGGTTTGCCGTCAACCGGTGCGGCGGCGTGGATCGCTCCCTCGCGGATGGTGATCACCTCGCCCTTCTCGATCAGGACGAGTTCTTCCTCCACGTTGAATTGCATCCGCCCTTTGAGGACGATGAGCTTCTCCTCCTCGTCGTGGGTATGATAGGGAACCATCGCGTCCTTGGGCTGCTCGACCTCGAAGATGCGGAAGTCGCGCTCGGCCAGCGCGGAGACGATTTCATCCTGCACGGGCTCGCAACTGAAGGCCTTGGACACTTCTTCGACGGTGTAGAATGGCTTCGGCATTTTCGGGTTCCCCGTAAAATCTAGGCGCTGAGAAGTTCCTTGACGATTTGGCTGATTCGGGCGCCGGTCGCCTGACCGGCAAGCTGTTTCGATAAAACGCCCATTACCTTGCCCATCTCTTTGATGGAGGCGGCTCCCGTCTCCTCGATGGCCGCCTCGGCGGCTAGCCGGACGGCATCGTCATCCATCTGGGCGGGAAGATAGCCCTGGACCACGAGAATTTCCGTGCGCTCCTTGGCGGCGAGTTCGGAGCGCTCGCCCTTGTCGAACTGCTCGGCCGCCTCCTCACGTCTTTTTACCATGCTTTGGAGGAGTTTGAGAATATCCTCCTCGGAAGTTTCGTCACCCTTTTCCTTGTCTTTGTTCAAGATCTCGGAACGCATCATCCGAATCGTCGAGAGGCGGTCGGCCGCCTTCTCGCGCATGGCCGTTTTCATGTCCTCGGCCAACTGCTCGCGGATGTCGGGCATGTTTATTTCCTCAAATCCCGGAAGACTACTAAACCCTGGTCTTTTCCCGGTGTAAAAGCCAGAAAATGGCCGCTCCGGCTCCCAGCGCGTCCGCCGCCGCGTCCGCCCAGGAGGCGTGCCGGCCGGGGACGAACGATTGATGAAATTCATCGAGAACGCCATTCACCGTGACGAAAAGGAACAGAACGGCGGCCACCCTCAACTCCGGGTGGCGGGGGGCGGCATCGCGAACCGGGCGCCAAAAGACAAGCGCCAGGGCCCCAAACTCGCAGAGGTGGACGAGTTTGTCCACCCCCGCGAGGGGGATGAAGCCGGTCGGCCCGGGGGCGAAGGACGAGGTGAGGTGAACCAGCCCGAGATAGGCGAGTGCGAGCGCCCAGCGGCGGCCCGGGGACAACAATCCGGCGTCAGGGGAGGGGGACAATGGCCTCGATTTCCACCGGAAAATCGGGCTCGGCGAGGCTCGTTATCCCCGGAAACGTATTGGCGGGCGGGCAGGCCCCGAAAAATTCCTTCCGCATGGCGGCAAGCTCCCTGAGTGCATAACAGCCGGGGGAGGATGAAGGCCGGGGGCCGTTCCTAGTATTCCAGCTTCGCCTCGTCCAGGTTTCCGACGACGGTGAGGACAGCCTCGCCGAGGCGAATGTGCTTTTTCGCCGCCTCTTGCACCTGCTCTTTCGTCACCGCGCGGATGAGGCCGAGATACTCGTCCGCGTAGCCGGGCCCAAAGCCGAGGCGCTCGACGGCGAGGATGTATTCGGCGATGCGCGAGGAGGACTGAAAACGGGTGGCGAAATTCCCGGTGATGAAGGCTTTCGCCTCGGAGAGCTCGCGGTCGCCCACCCCTTCGTCCTGCATCTTTCGGATTTCGGCGATCGATTCGGCGATGGCCTGATTGGCGCTGGCATTCTTCGTCTGAAGCGAAAGGCGCCAGTGCCCCGTGTCCATCCCGGCGGCGAAGTAGCTATAGGCTGAGTAGACGAGGCCTTTTTCCTCGCGGATGTTTCTCGTGATCCGGCTCTCGAAGCTCCCTCCGCCGAGGATGTAGTTCATCACGCGGGCGGCGTAGAAGTCCTTATGGCGCCGGGAGATGGATCGGTTCCCGAGCAGGACGGTCGCCTGCTTGAAGGGCCGGTCGATCTTGATGATGGCCATCTTATCCTTGGCTTCGCCCGATCCGGCGGGCTCCGCCGGAGAGGGACCCGGCCGCGACCGCCACCCTCCGAAATGACCCATGACGATTCCCCGGGCCCGGGCGAGTGAGATATTGCCCACGAAAATGAAGATCGCTCCCTTCATTCCGTAGCGTTGCCGGTGGAATTTAAGCAGATCCCTTCGCCTGATTTTTTTGATGGTCTCGGGAGTGCCCTCCACCTGCCGCCCGTAGGGATGGGAGCCGAAAAGGCGGCCGCGGAAGGCGCGGTCGGCGAGATGGCCCGGCCTGTCTTTTTTGCGCTGAAGGCCTCCCAGCGTTCTGGCCTTCATCTTCCTCAGTTCTTTTCGAGGAAAGGTCGGTCTTCTGAGGACGTCGGCGAGAAGATCCATCCCCCGCTCGAGGTCCCGGGTGAGCAGGCGGATCGAGGCGGCCGAGAAATCGCGGCCCGCGCTCGCCCCCACCCCGCCGCCGATCCGGTCGTTTAGTTTCTCGATGGCCGAGGCGCTTCGCCTCCGGGTCCCTCTGATGAGCATTCCGGCCGTCAGGCTGGCCAGGCCCTGCTTGTCCAGAGGCTCGTAGCGCGTCCCGCCCGGAAAGGAAACCCGGATGGTGACGATCGGGAGTTCGTGCGACTCCTTGACGAGAAGGACGGCTCCGCCCGGAAGCTCCTCGCGGTCGTAGGTGAGGACCGCCGCCGAGGCGGGAAGAGAGACGGCGAGGCTGATTACGATCGCGCCCGCGGCGAGGAAAATCGATCGCAGGGGATTCACCGGCTTCCTCCGTGAGTCTGTCCGCCCTTGGCGTTCTTGGGCCGGGGCTGTTTTTTGTCGAGCGGAATCGGGACGAGCGTCGCCGTCGTCCGGTTTTGGGGGCGGAGAAATTTTTTTGCGACCCGGACGATGTCCGCCGAGGTGACCTTGGCGAGGGAGGGCAGGTAGCCGTTCACCAGCTGCCAGTCGCCCGCGATCATCGCCCGCCCGAGCTGCATGGCGCGGTAGAAGTGGCTGTCCATGGAGAAGATGGTCTGGGCCTCGATGCTGCGAAGGTTGCGCTCGAGCTCCTCCTTGGAGACGCCCTTGCGGATGAGGCGGTCCACCTCGTCGAGGATGGTCTTTTCGACGTCGATGGCTTCCTTGCCCGGAGCCGGTTGCCCGTAGAGGTAGAAAAGCATCGGGTCAAGGGATACGTAGGTGTAGTCGGCGCCGGCTCCGAGGGCGATGGCGTCCTTTCGGACGAGGCGCTGATAAAGACGGCTCGTCTCGCCGCCCCCCAGGATGTTTTCGAGCATGATGAGCGCCGGGCCGTCATCGTGCTTCCAGTTCGGTGCATGGTGGGCCATGGCGACGTAGGGAAGCTGCGCCTCCTTCCGGACGACCAGCCGGCGCGAGGTCGTCTGCTCGGGCTCCGTCATCCGGGGCCTGCCCTCGAAGGGGAGCGAGGGAATCGGGCCGAAGTGCTTCTCGAGAAGCCGGATGGCCTCTCCCACCTCGAAATCCCCGACGATGACGGCGGTCGCGTTGTTCGGGGTGTAGTAGCGCTTGTAGAAGGCCTCTAGGTCCTCGAGCGAGTAGCCGTCGATGTCCTCCGCCCATCCGATGATGGGATTGCGGTAGGCGTGTTTCGTGTAGGAGGCGGCCCTGAGTTTCTCGAACAGCGCGCCGGTGGGGCTGTCCTCTGTGCGCGAGCGGCGCTCCTCCATGACGACCTTCTGCTCGGGGGTGAGTTCCTCTTGCTTAAGGACGAGGTTCACCATGCGGTCGGCCTCGAGTTCCATCACCAGGCCGAGGCGGTCCGAGGCGATGCGCTCGAAATAGGCCGTGTAGTCGAAGCTCGTGAAGGCGTTGTGGGAGCCCCCGTTCCGCATGACGATGTTACTGAATTCCTTGGGGCCGTATTTTTTGGTCCCCCGGAACATCATGTGCTCGAGCATGTGGGCAACCCCGGTCTTGCCCTTGGGCTCGTCGCGGCTGCCCACCCCGTACCAGACCTGAAAAACAATCGAGGGCGCCCGCCGGTCCTGGAGCATGAGGGCCCGCATCCCGTTCGAGAGGCGGTGTTCGGCCACCCTCCAGGGCACCTGAAGAAGGCCGGAGGAGTCGGTCGGTCCTCCCGGAATTTCGCCCCCGCCCACCGCAATCGACACGGGATAGGCGGCCAGCAGGGCGGCGATGAGCGTTAGGACGATTCGTCGCATGGGTTATCCTTCGTTTGAAGTGACGGCATTCGGTGTAACGGCGGCGGGGCGGATTTTCATCCCGTTTTTTTTCGTAAAAAATGGCTATCGCGGCACCCGGGATTCCACTCCCGGACGACGAAGTTCGAATTATTCTCTCTAAACTCGAATTATGCCGTTAGCCCCACTTTTTCCAAAACCTCGGGGTTGGCGACATCCGAGGGAACCCGCCCGGCCATATAATCGACCACCGCACGGACCGCGTGGCGGACGCAGTTCTCGCAGGCGTCCTCACCCACCCCCGCCGCGTGGGGTGTCACAATCAGGTTCTCGAGGCCGAACAGGGGGTGCGAGACGTCGGGCGGCTCTTCGGGGAATACGTCGATTCCGGCCCCTCGGATTCCCCCCGAGGCCAGCGCCTCGGCCAGGGCATCGATGTCCACCACCGGGCCGCGCGCGGTGTTGATTAAAAAAGCGCCCGGCTTCATGAGCTTGAGCAGAACGCGGCTGACGATCCCGCGTGTCTCGGGGGTGAGGGGCAGGTGGCAGGAAAGATAGTCGGCCCGGCTCGCCACCTCCTCGAGCGAGTGGAAATAAACGCCGACCTCGGCGGCGAACCGCTCGTCCCGCACGATGTCGCAGGCGATGATCTCCATGCCGAAGGCCGAGGCGCGAAGGGCGACCTGTTTTCCGATGTTCCCGAGTCCGATGATCCCCAGGGTTTTCCCCTTGAGGGGGGAGGCGGGAATCCGGAGCCCGGCCCATCCGCCCCCGCGGACGCCTTTGTCCATCCAGGGGATTTTCCTCGCGGCGCCGAGCATCAGGCCGAAAGTGTGCTCCGCAACCGAGTCGCGGTTCTGGCCCGCGGCGTGGGTGACGACGATGCCGTTTTCGGCGGCGGCGGCGAGGTCGATGGCGTTCAGCCCCACGCCGGTCCGGGAGATAATCCTGAGGTCGGGTGCGGCGGCGAGCACGCGGGCGGTGTAGGAGTCGTTGCTCGGCAGGGTGGCCACGACGCCCGGAAGCCCCTCGAGCAATTCCTCCTCGTTCAGGTGGACGCCCGAGGAGTCGAGTTTGATCTCAAGGTCCGCTTCGTCCTCGAGCGGGCGGAGGGTGCCCATCGGGTCCTCGAGCCCGCCGATCCAGGTCGTGGTGATCCACGCAACGCCATTCGCCACTGGTATCCCCTTATTAATTCGCCTAATTATTGACCGGAAAGCCGGAGAGCTTTAGGCCGGGGGCCTCCAGGCCAGTACCGGAAAGCTTCGGGCTATTCCGAGTACAGTTCCGTGCCGAGTGCAACTTCGTGCCGAGTGCAGCTTCGTGCCGAGTGCAGCTCCGTTTCACCGAGGATGCCACAGACCCCCGGAGATCGCTATCCGGGCGGCCTAGAGCAGGCGGAGGATGGCGGCCCGCTTTTCGTCGCACCAGATCGCTTCGAATCCGAAGGCGTCGCAGATCCACTCGATTGTCTCCCGCCGGTAGAAACAAAGGTGGGTGAAGTCCCGCCGGTAGTGCCAGTTTGCCCGAAAGACCTCATCGCTCCAGAAAGCCGTCATCAGCCCGAGTAGCCCCCCTGGCCGGAGCAGGGCGCGGATGCGTTCGATCTCGCGGCGGGGGTGGCGAAAGTGCTCGAAGGTTTCGGTCGAGACGATGAAATCGAAGGGCCCCTCGGGCGGCTCGGGAAAGTAGTGGGGGTCGTAGGGGAGGATCGTGAATCCTCTTTGCCGGAGGAGGCGGCATAGGACGGGCTCGGGGCCGCAGCCGTAATCGAGGCCACTGGCCCCGTCGGCAAGCCGTTCGGCGAGGGGAGCAGCGATCGTCTCCAGGAATGAGATATAGCCCTCATCGTCCGGCGCGTTTTGGTGCATGTCGTAGCGGGCGCGCTCCTCGGGTGGGGAGGACCAGAATTTCTGGGGAACGAATATCAGCCGGCAGACGGGGCAGTGGAGATACTCGCGTCCGTCGGCCACATCGAAGGGCTCGGCCGCCCCCTCCCCGCAGAGGGGGCAAGGGGGCCGGGGCGAAGGTGAAAGGTGCGAAGGAGAATCGGGCGAAGGTGTCAGGTGGAAACCTCCTTCTGGAATCGGTTCGCTCATTATTCCGCGGTCTTCCTTTTTTCGAGCGTACGCTCCCGATGAGACTGCATCTCCGACGTGGCGGCGTCCCCGCCAAGGGTGTTCGTCTCCACCCGTGGTTGACACTTCTCCAGTATATCCCCTAGCTTAAGGCGCTTAATTCCAAAAAAATAATCCCAATAATTTCGTTTTCGAAAAAGCAGAGGGAATCGAATGATTCTGGACAAAATGAGACTGGACGGCAAAGTGGCTCTGGTGACGGGCGCCGGGTCGGGCCTGGGCCGGGCCATGGCGGTGGCTCTCTCCGAAGCGGGCGCGGATGTCGCCCTCGCTGGCCGGCGGGCGGATGCCCTCGCCGAGACCGAAGAGCTGATAGCCGGCGCGGGCCGAAAGGCCCTCGCTGTTCCGGCCGACGTTTCGAAGGCCGGTGACGTTAAAAGGGCGGTCGGTGAAACCGAGAGCGCCCTGGGGCCCATCGGTGTGCTGGTGAACGGCGCCGGCGTCTTCAGCGGGGATGAAACCCTCAAGCTCGCCGAGGAGGAATGGCGGCGCATCATCGACATCAATCTGACAGGGACCTTTCTCTGCTGCCAGGCGGCGGGCGAGGGCATGACCGCCCGGGGGAAGGGGAGCATCGTGAACGTGGCCACATTCCTCGGCGATCGCGCCCAGCGCCCCGCCCGGGCTGCCTATAACGCGAGCAAGGCCGGGGTCGTCTCCCTCACGCGCTCCCTATCGGTCGAGTGGGGCTCTCTTGGGGTGCGGGTGAACTGCATCTCGCCCGGCGTCCACCGCACCCCCATGATGGCGCCCGGCCTCGAGAAGCCCGGAACAGAGGACTGGCTGAAGGAGAAAATCGTCCTCGGCCGGATGGGAGAGCCCGAGGACATCGCGGGCCTTTGCGTTTTTCTGGCCTCGGACGCCTCGGACTACATCACCGGCGTGAACGTCTTCGAGGACGGAGGCGGCTGGGTCTAGCGGTCATGACCGATCTCGGGGCTCTCATATTCGATTTCGACGGAACGATTGCGGACAGCGAGCCGTTCCACCTGGCCGCGTTTCAGCGGACTTTCTCGGAAGAACTGGGCCTCGAACTCACCGAAGCGCAGTACAGGGATCGTTATCTGGCCTTCGACGACAGGACGATGGTCCGGGCGTTCCTGGCCGACCGGGAGGCGGAGGTAGAGCCCGCGCGCTTCGAGCGCTTGCTCGAGGTGAAGGAGGCGCACTACGAGGCCCTCGGGGCGAGCCCCCGGATTCTGCCCGGAGCGGCGGAGTTGATTCGCGCCGCCTCGGCGCGCTGGCCGCTGGCCGTCGCGAGCGGGGCCCTGGAGGGGGAGATTCGGCCCGTTCTCGAGGCGGCGGGGCTGCTCGATTGTTTCGGGCCCATCGTGTCGGCCGAGATGGTCGAGCGGGGGAAGCCGGACCCCGAGAGTTTTCTCACGGCGCTGGGCCGAATCAACGAGGCGCTCCCCGTGAAAATCCGGCCCGAGGGCTGTCTGGTTCTGGAGGATTCGGTGGCGGGCGTCGGCTCGGGTCGGGCGGCGGGGATGCGCGTTCTGGCGGTGACGAACAGCTTTCCCCGGGAAGCGCTCTCCGGGGCCGACCGGGTGGTGGACTCGCTCGAGGAAATTGCGGACACTGACGCCCTGGCGGCCTGGTTCCTGGAACTGGGATGATTCGAATTTCATCATAATATTCAGTTACTTATAAGGATTTTGTTCGATGGCTATTCTGAAAGTCGCGCGGATGGGGCATCCGGTCCTGCGCCAGCTTGCCGAGGAAATTCCTCAGAACGCGCTCCGGAGCGCCGAGCTCAAGTCGTTGGTGGACGAAATGCTCGAGACCATGGACGAGTACGCCGGAATCGGTCTTGCCGCTCCCCAGGTCCACTTCGGCCTGCGCATCTTCATCATACAGCCCGATCCGGCGGACGAGGAGAGCCTGCGCGTGGCGGTGAACCCGGTCATCACCCCGCTTTCGGAGGAGATGAGTGAGGGCTGGGAGGGCTGCCTATCCGTCCCCGACATCCACGGCATGGTGCCGCGCCACGTGAAAATCCGCCTCGACGCGCATGACCGGGACGGAAAAAATTACGCGGTCGAACTCGAGGACTTCCCCGCCCGCGTTGCCCAGCACGAGGGCGACCACCTCGACGGCGTTCTTTTCATCGACCGGATGACCAACCTCTCGACCCTCGCCTTCGGGCAGGAGTGGCGCCGCTACCACGCCCCCCGGCCCAAGCCCGAGGAGGGCGAGGAAGGCAAAGATGCCGAGGGCGCCGAGGCGCCGGAGGAGGATGAGGAAGGTTAGGCTGGTCCGCACTCATCCAAAAGAAAAAATAGCCGCGGAGGGTTATTCATCCCCCGCGGTTTTTTGCTTGGATTTCAAACGGTTATCTGAAGATTTAACTCATTTTTTTGATAGGGCTTCCGATAAGACTATTAGTAGGCTAACGCTAATGCGCCCGAGGGGCGCGAAATTTTGGAATTACGCACGAAAGCAGGTCATCTCCTCAGGGAGGAGGAGTTGCCGTGGCTGATGCTAACCTCATTCTTGCCGTCGCAAAACACGAGAGGCCCCCGCAAATTGTCGGGGCCATAGCGAACGCGCGATCCAACGTGGCTCAACTCACGGCCAGGCATCAATTGGCGGACGAGAGACTTTTGGCCGTCCTCTCCGCCGCGAACGAGATCCAGAGTCCGAACGGAATCGACATCGCCGTCTAGGCCGGCGTCTCCGGTGCGGCGCGAGTGGCGTCGATTCGGTTTATGCGTACTTGAAATAAGTTTTTTTTTCAAAAGAAAAAAAGGCCGCGGGGGATGTCTCCTCCCGCGGCCTTTTGTTTTCCTGGTGCCCAAGAGAGGACTCGAACCTCCACAGGGTTTCCCCCACAGGCACCTCAAGCCTGCGTGTCTACCAGTTCCACCACTTGGGCTGGTGTCTTTCGACCCCGTCTTATAGCCCCTTGTCTCCGGGGATGTCAATTTTCGCCGGGACTGGTTCGTCAGAAACCGCTCAGCCGGGCGGCGGAGTGGTTTCTGGCGCGGTCTGCAGAGCCCGGTCCGGGAAGACCTATTCGGGGCGGGTGCGCGGGTTCAGGGCGTCGCGCAGCCCCTCGCCAAACAGGTTGAAGGCCAAAACCAGGATGAGGATGGCGAAGCCCGGAATGAACATCAGCCAGGGGGCGTCGAAGAGGAATTTTCTCCCGTCCGAGAGGATGTTCCCCCAGGAGGCGTCGGGCGGAGGGACGCCGAAGCCCAGAAAACTCAGCCCCGCCTCGGTGAGGATGGCGCCGGCGATGCCGATGGTGGCAGAGACCAGGACCGGAGCGAGGGAGTTGGGCACGAGATGGAAAAAGATGAGACGCATGTCTTTTGCGCCGATGGCCCGGGCCGCCTCGATGAACGCCCGCTCCCTGAGCGAGAGAATCTCGGCGCGCACGAACCTGGCCGGACCCACCCAGCCCGTGATGCCGATGACGATCATGATGTTCCAGATGCTGGGCGGCAAAACGGCGATGGCCGTGAGGATGAGGAAAAAGGTCGGAAACGAAAGCTGGACGTCCACGAGGACGATAAAAATAGTGTCTACGTTGACGATGGGATGGCGTCTGAGAAAGCCGAACGCAGGCAAGGATTCGGCCCACATGCCCAGGATGACCCCGACGAACAAGAGCGCGCCCTCAAGCGGAAATAGCACCCACCAGGAAATTTCGCTGAATAAAAAACCACCGGCAACGGGAAAGAGGATGGCGCCCAGAAGGGAGGCCGGTCCGATATGCCTGTTTCCGTGGAAGCCCGCTATCCCCCCCAGGAAGACCCCGAGGAGCATCGAAATTCCCACGGCGACGAAGCCGACCAACATGGCGATTTTCGAGCCCTCGAGCATGCGCGCGAAAACGTCGCGCCCCAACTCGTCGGTTCCGAAAAGGTAGATGCCAAGCGGGGGCGCATCCTCTGAAGCGACGGCATCAAGGTTCGGCTTCGCCATGGGAGCTTTGAAGCGGTCGGGAAGGCGGACAGTGCTCGGACTGAAATAGGGGTCATCTCCGGAGGTACCCCACCATCCGGCAATCGCCAGGGCGAAGAAAAAGATGAGGACTACAGCGCCCCACATGGCGAAGCGATCCTGGCGGAGAGAGCGCCCGATGCGTTGCCAGGGCGTGAGAATTTCCTCGGGGAACTCGTCTCCTTGAGGCATTTCCGTCCAAGTCGTCATAGGCGAATCCTGGGATCGGCTATGACGAGGAGGATGTCGGAAATGAAGGTGCCGATCAGTACGAGGACGGCCGCGATGAAATTGAGGCTGATGACTATCGGATAATCGCGCGCAAGAATCGCCTCGAAGGCCATCCGGCCCATGCCCGGCCAGGCGAATATGTTTTCGATAATGACCGAGCCGCCGATGAGGGCGGGGAGAAGAAGCCCGAACATCGTCACGAAGGGGAGCGCCGCGTTCCGGAGCGCATGAACATAATAGACGGTGTTCTCGTCAAGGCCTTTTGAGTGGGCGGTGCGCACGAAATCCGAGTCGATGACTTCTATCATTTGCACGCGCACATAGCGCGAGAGAAAGGCGATTCCTCCGATTGCGCCCAGGACGCTGGGCAGAACCAGGTGCCAGATGCGGTCGTTGAGCCAGTAGAGGGTGGGCGCGGTTTCCTGCCCGAAAGTCCGCATGCCCAGCACAGGCACTTCGAGCAAACCGGCGACGCCGAGAATGAGCAGATAGGCCAGAAAAAAGCCGGGGAAGGAAATGAAGAAATACGAGAAAAATGTAGTCGTTCGATCGTAGACTCCTCCCCGGTTCAGGGCCGCCGGTATGCCCATCGGAAACGAGAGGCACCAGGTGAGGATGGTGCCGACGACGAAGAGGGGCAGGCTGTTCATGAACCGCCGCCATATTTTTCCAAGAACGGGTTGATTGTCCTTGAAACTCTTGAGCTCGCCCGAGCCGAGTTTTTTATAGAAGAGGTAATATTGCTTCCACAGCGGTTTGTCGAGGTCGAAGGCGGCGCGGTAGCGGGCGATGTCTTCTTTCCTGAAGCGCGGATTGAGCGGGTCGATTTGGCTCGGTTGGCCCGGCGCGAGGTGGATGATCAAGAAACTGATGATCGAAATGACTACGAGCGTAATAATTTTGAAGAAGGCTGTGCGGATGATATATGCGGTCATCGCTTAGCCCTCAAACCGGGGGTTGGCGGGGAGTTTGAGCCACTTGCGAAAATCGTAGGTGTAGTTTCCCGTCGGGGTGGGATGTATTTTTCGGTAGCTGCTCTTGCCGCCGGCGCCTTTCTCGGCGATGACGATTTTCTTGTCGAGTAGAGCCGTCCATTTGCCCACGTATAAAAACGTGTAGGGCTGGTCGCGGTAGATGATCTCGTGGAGCCGGTGGGCGAAGCCGACCTGTTTTTGCAGATCGTACTCCTGGCGGATTTTGATGATGAGGTCGTCCGCTTTTGAATTTTTGTAGCCGACGAAATTGAGCTGGTGGGGGTTGGTCTGGCTCGAATGCCAGATTTGATACAAATCCGGATCGAGCCCCAACCGCCAGCCGAGTATAACCGCGTCGAAGTTGAGGGCGTTGATGTATTTTTGAAGAAAAACGGCCCATTCGACCCGGTCGAGGCTCACCTTGACGCCAATGCGCTTCCAGGAGTCCTGAACCACTTGGGAGATGGCCTTTCGGGACTCGTTGCCGTTGTTGGTGACAAGCTTGAAGGCGAGTTGCTTGCCGTCCTTGAGCATTTTTCCGCCCACTTTTTTCCATCCGGCTTCGTGCAGGAGGCGCTCGGCCCCTTTCGGGTCGTGGGACAGGGGTTTGATCAGTTTGTTGTAATGCTCGCTCTGTTTTACGAAGGGGCCGGTGATGTTCTCGGCCTCGCCGTTTAAAACATATTTGTGGATTTTTCGGGTGTCCACCGCCATGCTCAGCGCACGGCGCACGCGAACGTCCTTGAAGGGTTCCCGGCGCAGATTGTAGCCAACATATGTGTAGCCGAACGAGAGACCCGAGAAGACCTGAAAGCGCGGGTCATTTCTCAGACGCTCGACCTGATGCGTACCGGCGCCGTAGCTGTCCACCGTGCCCGCGTAGAAGGCCATCTCCTGTGTGAGAGGGTCGGGAATGATCCGCATGATGTATTCGTTGTATTTCGCCGGGCCCTCCCAGTAGTCGTCGTTGCGCACGAGGCGGATGAGCTCGTCCGACTGCCACTCCTTGAATTTGAACGCTCCGGCGCCCACCGGACTCCGGTTGAAGCCGCTGTCGCGCATGGTGAATTTTCCGGGGTCGCGGCCGAGGCGGCGGGCCTCGGTCTCAAGGGCCCTTTTATTGAGCAGGTGCTCGGGAAGTATTTGCATTCCCCAGGTGCCGAAGGCGGGGGAGTAGAGCCGCTTGTAGGTGACTTTCACGGTGAAGCGGGCGGGCGTCTCTACGTTTTTAATGGGCTCGAAATCGGGGACGCGGGGCGAAAGATTGCGCGGGTTCATGATTGACTCGTAAGTGAAGCGCACATCGCCCGAGTCGAACTCGTGGCCGTCGTGGAAGCGGACGCCCTGCCGGAGTTTGAAAATGATGACCGGGTTGTGTTCGGTGAGGTTGACCCGCCCGAGCGCGGCTTTTATTACGCGCGCGTCCAGCCCCTCGGGGAGATAAGGCGCGGGGTCGTCAGCGAAGGCGTCCTGCCCCAGCAGGGTTTTTAATTTCTTGAAAAAATCCTGATCCACGCTCTTGAGCGTCACCTTCACCCTCGCCGGGTAAGAGACGGTCACGGCCTCGCGCCGGGGCTTTTCGCCCTTTTTGGCGGGGGGGAGGAAAATCGAGACTTTCGCACTGGCGGCGGAGGCGATTTCAACCCCTGTGACCTCTTTCGCCCATGGGACGCTTTTGGCCGAGACTGCCGCCCGGATACGGTCCCGGAGCGTCTCGGCCGTGGGCCCGTCTGGCCGCGGAACGAAGAAGGTCTCCTCGTAGATTCGCCATGAGGTGGCCAGCCTGCCCCTGAACCTGAGGTTTTTGTCCCGGTCGATGAGACCATCGAAAACTTGGTCCACGATGGCGCCGCTCGTGGTATCCGCATGAAGGATGGGGTTTAGAATCTGGGCGTCGCCAATCGAGCCCGAGATGTACTGGGAGAGCCGCCGGTCGCTTCCCTTCACCTGGTCGCTGAAGGTGGGGACCCAGAAGTAGGACTGGAGAAGAGCCACGGTGACGAGGAGGGGTAGAAATACGAGGAGCCGTTTAATGGTCATCCATTGCCCCCGTGAGGCGAAGATGTGGCTGTCAGGAGCCGGGTTTTCCGGTCTCTGGGCTCTGCTGGGGGGCGGCGGCGCCCGGTATTGCGGGAGCGCTGCTTTGGGTTTGTGGACGGACGGGCGCGTCCGGGACGAGAGACCCGGTCTGGCTGCGCGCTCCGAAGAAGGAGAGCAGCAACGAGGTCGCCATGAAAAGGATAGCCGCGCCGGTGGTCAGTTTTCCCAGTATTCCGGCGGGGCCGCTCGAACCGAATAGGGTGTCGCTCGAGCCCCCGCCGAAGGCGGCGCCGATGCCCCCGCCTTTTCCGGCTTGAAGGAGCACGAAAAGGATCAGGGAGACGGCGGCGAGGATATGGATGACGGTGAGAAATACGTTCATGTTATCGCTATTAACTCCTTGATTATAATTTGAATACGCAGAGTTTATCCGCCTGCGGCGATGCGGACTATCTCAAGAAAATCGGCCTCGACCAAGCTCGCCCCGCCGATCAACCCGCCATCGATATCGGGCTGGGCGAGGAGCTCGGCGGCGTTGCCGGGTTTCATGCTTCCTCCGTATAGAATACGCGAATTGCCGGCCCAGTCCACCCCGAAGTTCTCACCGAGGCGTTTTCGTATATAGGCGTGGACTTCCTGGGCCTGGGCGGGCGTGGCGGTCTTGCCTGTGCCGATGGCCCAGACGGGTTCGTAGGCGATGACAAGCTCCCCGGGGGGGTTCTTGAATACCGAAAAAACCGAATGCTCCAGCTGGAAACCGATGCGATCGAGTGTGGCCCCCGCCTCGCGGGTGGTAATTGGCTCGCCGATGCAGACGACGGGGACCAGCCCCCCGGCGCTGGCGGCGGCGGCCTTGGCGGCCACCTGGGTGTCCCCTTCGGAGAGGAGTTCGCGCCGCTCGCTGTGACCCACGATGACGTGGGTGGCCCCGGCGTCCTTGAGCATCGGGGCGCTCACCTCGCCGGTGAAAGCGCCTCCCGCCTCGGCGGAACAGTCCTGCCCCGCCACCCCGAGGGGGGCGCCAGCCGCCGCCTCCGCTACGGCGGACAGGGAGAGATAGGGCGGGCCGAGAACGATGTCCACCTTTTCGGCGGCTTCCTGTAGATCAGCCAGGCCCCGGGCGATGCCTGCCGCGAGGGCGCGCGCCTCGGCGATGGTTTTGTTCATCTTCCAGTTTCCGGCCCCCAGGGGTTTGCGCATCGGTGTTATCAAGGCTCCCGTTTCATGAACAAGGGATAGCGGTCCGTTATTTCTTGTCGGTTAGCGAGGAAAGGCCGGGGAGCTCCTTCCCCTCGAGCAACTCGAGGAAGGCGCCTCCGCCCGTGGAGATGTAGGAGATTCTCCGCGATTCGCCGGCCTTATGCACGGCCACATCGGTGTCGCCCCCGCCCACGATGGTGAGGGCGTAAGAGTTGGCCACGTGGTTGACCATCGCATAGGTCCCCCGGCTGAAGGCGTCCGCCTCGAAGACCCCCATCGGGCCGTTCCAGATGATTGTTTTCGCGTCTTGGAGGGCCTCGGCGAAAAGGGTGGTGCTCGCCGGACCGATGTCGAGGGCGTACCACTCCTTGGGAACCTCCTGGGCGGGGATCACCTTGGTTTCGGCGGAGGCCTCGAATTTATCGGCGACGACGTAGTCGCAGGGGAGGTAGAAGTTCACGCCGAGTTCCCTGGCTTTTGATATGATCGAGGCCGCCGTGTCGATCATGTGTTCTTCGACGAGACTATGGCCCATCTCGAAACCCTGGGAGGCGTGAAAGGTACCCGCCATTCCTCCGCCGATGATGATCTTGTCCATCTTGCCGAGCAGGCGCTCGATGATGCCGATCTTGGTGCTCGCCTTGGCGCCTCCGACAATCGCCACAACGGGCCGCATCGGATTGTTCACGGCGCGGGAGAGGTAGTTCACCTCCTTGAGCATCAGGAAGCCGGCGACGGCGGGCTGGAGGAATTTTGTGATGGCCGACATGGAGGCGTGTTCGCGGTGGGCGTTTCCGAAGGCGTCGCTGACGTAGATGTCCGCCAGCGAGGCAAGCTCCTTGGCAAATTCATCGGAGTTGGCTCCCTCGCCCTCATGGAAACGGAGGTTCTCGAGAATGAGAATCTCCCCCTCCTGCATGGAATCGGCCATGGCCGCGACCTCGCTTCCCTTGCAATCGGGTGCGAGGGGGCACTCTTTTTCGAGGAGGCGGCTGAGCCGCTTCGCCGCCGGAGCAAGAGAGAATTTGTCGACTTTCTTGCCCTTGGGCCGGCCGAGGTGGGCGCCGACGATGACGCGCGCCCCCTCGTCGAGAAGAAAATTGATGGTCGGCAGGACCGCCCGGATCCGGGTGTCGTCGGTGATTTTGAATTGATCGTCGAGGGGAACGTTGAAATCGACCCTGAGGAATACGCGCTTGCCCGCGACATCGATTTCCTCGATGTCGAGTTTCGGCGTCCCGTTCTCGATAGAGCTGGTGAGGTTTCCCATTTTCGGTTCGTTTCCTCCGGAGGCGGCGGCCCTAGAGGGCTGCGCCCACTTTCTTGATCATGTCCACCATCCGGCAAGAGAAGCCCCACTCGTTGTCATACCAGGAGAGCACCTTCACCATGTTGGTTCCAATCACTTTCGTGGAAAGAGCGTCCACGGTCGATGAGGCCGGATTTCCCAGGTAGTCCACCGACACGAGAGGCTCTTCGGTGTATTCGAGGATGCCCTTGAGGGGTCCCTCGGCCGCCTCGCGGAGAGCGGTGTTCACTTCCTCGGCGGTGACCTCGCTGTCCACCTCGGCCACCAGATCGACCACCGAGACGTCCTGGGTGGGCACCCGGATGGCCATGCCGTCGAGGCGGCCCTTGAGCTCGGGCAAAACGAGCGAGACGGCCCTGGCCGCCCCCGTCGAGGTGGGAATCATGCTCACCGCGGCGGCGCGCGCCCGGCGCAGATCGCCGTGCGGGAGGTCGAGAATCTTCTGATCGTTCGTGTAGGCGTGGGTGGTGGTCATGAGGCCGTGGTTGATCTTGAATTTCTCGTGGAGAACCTTGGCCACGGGTGCGAGACAGTTCGTCGTGCAGCTCGCGTTCGAGATGATGTGGTGCTTGGCCGGGTCGTATTTGTCGTCGTTCACCCCGAGGACGATGGTGATGTCCTCGTCGGTGGCCGGCGCGGAGATGATTACTTTTTTCGCGCCCGCCTTGAGGTGTTTTTCGGCGCCCGGTCGCTTGGTGAAGATGCCGGTGCTCTCGACAACCAACTCGACCCCCATCTCTCCCCAGGGGAGATTGGCGGGGTCGCGCTCGGAGAGTACATTGATGGCCTTGCCGTTGACGACGATCTCCCCGTCGCCGGCCTCCACCTCGCCCTCGAAGCGCCCGTGAACAGAATCGTATTTGAGAAGGTGCGCCAGGGTTTTCGGGTCGGTCAGATCGTTGACCGCGACAAAATTGATTTCCGGGTCACCGAGAGCGGCGCGTAGCAAATTGCGTCCGATGCGACCGAAGCCGTTGATGCCTACCTGAATAGTCATGATGAAATTTCCTCCGTCTCCCGTTTCCCGTTAGGGCAAGGCCGGACCGCCTTAATGGAGGCCAGCGCACAAGCATGGGATATGTTTAGGAAGGGCCAATAATCGCCGATTTTTACAGGAACCGTCCTGAGCGTCAATCCTTTCGCCTGCCTCTCGGAAGCCGCATCGCGGTCAAGGGAGGGGATGGGTCCTCATCCGACCAGCCGCCTTCCGAGGCCGGGCAGGATTCGGTCGAAGGCCTCCGAGATGGAGCGGCTGAGCCATATTTCAACGTCCCGGGACTCCCAGAAGATGTTCCTTCTCGCCGAAGGATCGATCTGGATGGTTTTGATGATAACCGTCCCGGTCTTGGGTGAGCCCACCTTCAACTCGATTCGGAAGGTGCTCGAGGCCCGGGCGAGAGCGACGGAATCGCTGCCCGAGAACCAGAGCGCCAACACGCGGGCCGAAAGGACCAGATCCCCCTTTTTCCCCCAGATATTGTCGGGGTTGCCGTTCCAGGCCGATTTGAGGACACGTACGCTTCGCTTGCTGAAATAGCCGCGGAAGATTTTTTCCACCGCGCCGGAGACCCCTTTTTCCGGATGAAAGCGATCGATTTCGGCTGTGAAGCGGACGCGCTCGCCCACCGCGCCGGCGGGCCGTTTTATCCTGGCGTCCTCGATCAGGCCGAGCCCCACAGTGTTCAGGCCGGCCAGGGGAGCGAATTTGGCCTCCTTCGACGGGAGATAGCGAAGGGAGATCGGCACCTCCCTTACGGCTCCCGCGCCGCATCCCCCAATGATGAAAAGGGAGAGGAGGGCTGTCATTAATTTTCCGAAATTCATCGCGAGGTCTCCCGGCGCTAGTCCGCTTCGAGAACGGGGATACTATCTCTCCCCGGGGGCGTCAAGAGATGGAGGAATGCCGGCGCAGGGAAGGGACTCCAGTCAGCCTTTTTTCGGCTTCCCGTCCCGCAGATTCGCGGTCTCGTTCTTGTTCACGGGGTACTCGGGCGAGTGTCCCAGAGCGACGGCGTAAATTTTTCTCGCCGCTTCTCTCGATATCAGCCCGCGCACCGCGTCCAGGCGAACGGCCTCGGGGACCCTTTTCTTGGGGTCCCCCCAACCGCCGCCGCCAGGCGTCTCCACCCGGACCAAATCGCCGGGTTCGAAAGGATGGGCCGCCGTGACGGCGGGAATTTTCCGGGTTTTCCCGGAATTTCCGGCCGCGCTGATCCGGTAGGCGCCGCCGGGCGCGCCGCCGTTTCCGCCGAAGGGCCCAGGGCCTCCCGATTCGGCCACGCTCGAGGCGTGGCCGCTGGCGAGCAGGCGGTATTCCCTGAAAGTTCCGGGACCTCCCCGGCGCTCCCCGGCGCCGCCCGAGTCCGGCACCAGCCCCGCCGATTCGATTCGAATCGGGTAGCGCGCCTCGACGACCTCGACGGACATTCCGCCGCTTCCGCCGATGGGGGGGATTCCCGAAATTCCGTCAAGACGAGGAGCGGCCCCGCCTCCCGCGCCGATCGCCTCCCGGAAAAGAAACGAGGACTCATCGCCGTTCCTGCCCCAGAGACTAAACGAGCGCAGGTTGTCGAATCCCGCCGGGACATTCCCTCCGGCCGAGAGAAAAAGCGCTTCGGCGAAGGCCGATAGCAGGCGGCCCATCGTCAGGGCGCGAAGTCCAGTGGGCGCGGGAAACCGGGGGGTCAATATCGTACCCGGCCCCGGCAGACGGATGTCGATGGCGCGGCACGCCCCGTCGTTCAGAAGGATTCCCGCCGCCCGCGTTTGATCATCGGCCAGATAGAGGAGCAGGGGAGAGATGAGCCGGGCCAGTGATGTCGCGCCCTCGCCCTCAAGCGGGCAGTTGATCGGACCCCTGGCCTGGGGGGCGGCCCCTTCGAGGTCGACGACCAGACGATCGCCCTCCCGGAAGATAGTCACCTTCAAGGGGTGCGGGCCGCCGAAGCCGTCCGTCTCCACACGGGTGTCGACCACCTGCTTTTTCTCCGAGATGTTCGGCAAAAGCTCCTCTTTAAAGGCCACTTCGCACTCGCGCAGCAAATCGGCGAAACAGGCCGTCAGTTGTTCGGAGCCGTAGCGCTCTAAGAGTTCCCTGATTCGGAGCGCGCCCACCTGGAGGGCACCGGCCTGGGCGTCGATATCGTCGCTGAGCAAATCGGGGAAGCGGCTGTTCCGGAGGAGGAGCGCCTGGATGTCCCGTACACGCTCGCCACCGAGGGCGATCCGGACGGGCGGGATGAGAAGGCCCTCGTGGTAGCTTTCGGAGGCCCCGGCCGCCCCGCCTCCCGGCCGCACGCCTCCCAGGTCGTCGTGGCGCCCGCGCACCTGGAGGAAGGCGATGAGGCGGTTTTCGTCATACAGGGGGCGCGTCAGGCATATTTCGGCCACCTCGCCCAGCCCGGCGGGGGGGAGGTAGGGGTCGTTGTGGAGGAAGATGTCGCCCGGGTTCATCTCCCCGGCCCCGAAGGAGGCGAGGATGGGGCCGGGCCCCGCGCCGAGGCTCCTGCCCGTCAGCGCCCTCCCGAACCGGTCGTAGAGCGAGACGGAAAAATCCCTGGCGTCCCTTAGGGCGGGGCTCCGCCATATCCGGGCAAGAAGGTCTTCCACCTCCTCCTCGAGGGAGCGGAGGGCGCCCGAGACAATTTCGCTGACAACGGGATTGACGTTCATCAGTACTGGGTCCCCACGCCGTGCAGTCCGGTGGCGCGTCCGGCCCGCTCGGTACGCTCGGCCATCTCGGTGCGGTAGCGCAACACGAGGTTTCCGTAGCGGTCCACCCGCGCCTCCTGTTTGGGAAAGATTACAGCGGTGCTGCCGAAACTCTCCACCACGGCCGGTCCCGGGATGTAATTGCCCTCCTTCAACCGCTCCCGGTGGTAGACGGGCGTATCGATGAAACCGCCGGTTTCGGGAAACCAGACGAGGCGCGCACCTTTATATGCGTCCTCGGGGCTCTCGTCGCCCACCGGAAGAAGGGGAAGGTTGGGCGGTTCGGTCAGGCCGATCCCCGCGACTCTCAGGTGCACAATCTCGGCCGGGCGCTTCCCCTTGTAGTTGTGGGTGAAACGCTGGCGGTAGAGAAGATGGAACCGCTCCATCACCGTAGACAGCGACTGGGGAGAGAGATAGCCCGAGGGAAAATCAATCTCGAGTTCGTGGGCCTCGCTCTGATAGCGGATGTCCACAGTCCGCCGGAGCATTCGCCGGTGGGGGGGAACCCCCTCGAGCGAGAGGCCTTCGTCGGCCAGCCTCTCCAGCCGCCCGAAAGCCTCGCTCAGCGATTCGGTGTCCGAGCTTTCCTCGCTTAGGTAGTGGGGGGCGGAATGGTCGTTCACCAGGTCCACCACCTCGAGGCCGAAGGCGCTGGTCATTCCCGCGAAGGGAGGGACGATGACGGTTTCGATCCCCAAAAGATCGGCCACGAGGCCGGCGGTGAGAGGTCCCGAGCCGCCGAAGGCCATCAGGGCGAATTCACGGGGAGAGATTCCCCGCTGAACGGTGGCGCGGCGAATGGCGTGGGCCTGGTTCCAGGCGGCGATTTCGACGACGCCCGAAGCCATCTCGAACGGGTCGAGTCCGAAAGGGCGCGAGAGCTGGCGCATGGCGCGCATGGCGTAGGCCTTGTAGAGCTTGACCTCGCCACCGGCCAGGTGGAGCGGGCTGCGCGCCAGGACGAGATTGGCGTCCGTCAGGGTGGGCTCCTCGCCGCCGAGGCCGTAGCAAACGGGGCCGGGGTCGGCGCCCGCGCTCCGGGGGCCGACGCGGAGCCTTCCCTCCGGGCTCTGCCAGGCGATCGAGCCCCCCCCGGTTCCCGTGGTGACGACATCGATCATGGGGAGCCTGAGGGTGAACTCGTCGAGCTGGTGCCGTGTGCCGCGCTTGGCCTCGCCGCCCTCGATCACGGCGATATCGCTCGATGTCCCCCCCCCGTCGAGGGTGATGAGACGTTCGTGACCGGAGATGTCTCCTAGATAGGCGGCCGAGAGGGCGCCCGCCGCCGGCCCCGAAAGGACGGTGCTGATCGGCTTTTTCGCCACCTCGCGGGCGGTGGAGACCCCGCCGTTGCTCTTCATGACGAGGAAAGGGACCTCACCGATGGACTCCTCGATGCGCCCCGAGCTTTTATCGAGATAAGCCATGATCCTCGGCTTGATGGAAGCGTCGAGAAGGGTGGTCACGGCGCGTTCATATTCACCCGGTTCGGGGATCACCTGGCTCGATATGCTCACGAAGCATTCGGGAAATTCCCGGGAGAAGGCATCAAGCAGGATTCTTTCGTGGACCGGGTTGGTGTAGGCGTGGAGGAGGCAGATGCCCACCGAACCGATGCCCCGGTCCCGGAACCATCTGGCCTTTTCGGCGGCTTCTTCTCTATCGAGCGGGCGAAGGACATCGCCAGAGGCCGAGAGGCGCTCCTCGACCTCGCACACCCGCTCGGGGGGGACGAGCGCCTCGGGAGGGCGGTTCAAAAGGGCGGAGGCGAAATGACCTCCGTTGCGGCCGCCGGCGAACTGGGAGGTGCGGCCAATCTCAAGCATGTGGCGGAAGCCGCTGGTGAGAATCAGACCCAGGTTTTCGAACCGCCGCTCGAGGATGGCGTTCGTGGCCACAGTGGTTCCGTGATAGACGC
>JAVEPB010000041.1 GCA_030922375.1 bacterium
GAGGACTACGAGCGCTTCTCTCAGATGGCTTTCAGCCACTACACCATCAATCATAAATCCTATATCGATCTGGGCAACGCCCAGCGAATCTCCATGGAGGAAGCCTTCGGCGCCGCCCTTTGGCAACTCAACAAGGCCCTCGGCAGTCCCTTTAAGTCGGCGATGAAGATGGGGTTAATCGAGGACTACATGGACTCGACCTCCACCTCCTCTTTGCTATGCGACTCCCTCAAGGAAAACATCACGGACCTGGCCGTCAAGTTCGAGGGGGATCGGACGACATTCGACTCCCTGGGGAACGGCGAGGAAATCGACTCGCACACGGACCGATTTTCTCTCGACGGCTACATGCTCATGTTCAACCGAATTCTTGAATTCTATAAACGGATGAACCGTAGCGACCTGCAGGAAATCCTGAGGCAGTGCTTCTACCTCAAGGCCGGCGATACGATTTCGGGAATCCACGATCCCCTGCGCGCCAAGAACCGCAAGAAAGACATGCTCGCCGAAATCATCGAAAGCTGGGGGTGGGAGAACGACCACATCATCGACCTGAACAACTTCAAGGTGTGGGCGTTCGACCTGAGCGTCAAGCTGGGCGGCGAGGTGAACAACTTCATCATCGAATCCTACAAGAGGCTCTCGCAAACCGGTGCGACCTTCAAGGCGATGATCAACGAAACGGACCTCACCGTTCTGGGACGAAAGCTGCTCACCTTCTATTCGAGAAAAGAGAAAAAGGTGGGTTATCTCCCGAAAACCTTCGAGGAGAGCCTTCACCAGAATCAAATCACGTTCGCCATGACCCCTTCGCGATCCGGCGGGGAGGCCCTGTGGAAGGTCTACCGGGGCTCCGTATCGGCGACGGACCTGACCAGCGAGAAAGTCGGGGCCCAGCTCCTCCGCCAGATGCGGAACCTGCCCGACCTTCTGACATGGCTGGTCATCAACGGCGTCTGGGATCGCCGGACCCAGGTCAACCTGCAATCGCGCGAGTCGCGCCTGACCGCCGCGAATTTCCAGGACATTCTCGACTCCCTGGGCGATTTTTTCCCGCCGATCGACGTGGGCCACCTCCCCAACAACGATCTGATCAAGGACTCCCAGATCAGAAAGCTATACGCGATCGTCAACCTCGGCGACACCAGCCAAAGCCAGGGAATTAACCGGGTCGATCTGGTTTACCGGACATCGTGGGGAGAAATGTACACCGAGCGCCCCACCGGAAAAGTCGACGACATGGCAGCCATGGCATTTTGCCTGGACCGTCTGCCCCACGCCGAGAAGGGGAAGGGCCCCTCCCTGAAAGTATATGTTCCCACCGGCAAGATCGGCATCGCCGCGGGAAGAAAAATCTTCACGGATTTCGAGAACGTTCTCCAGGGGATCGCCACTTTTTTCCACTCGTCCCCCCTCCCTCCGCTCACCCAGCGCGTTTTCCTGTTCAAGGGAGAGCAGGGAGTCATCACCGCCTCGTGGAACGGCAAGGAAACCCAAACCAGCAAATTCGCCACGTTCGAGGAATTTTTTCAAAAACGGGAACGCGGCCAGCTCATCCGCACCGAGATCGGCTTGGCCTCCTCGGCCACGGAGCTGCTCGCCCAGCAGGCCATCACCGCGGGCCTCAAGCTCAACGAAATTCAGGTGATCATGCTCGACGACGGCATCCGGGCCAGGGTTTACATCTCGGACGAGATGGGAGGCACGATGTGCCACAGCATCTCGAAGGAAGCCTGGCCGACATACTCGGTCAAACTCGGGGCTTTTTTGAGCAACGCCGCCGGCAAGATTATGGCCGAGCCCTGGCGGACAAAAGCCAAGATGCCTCCCATCAAGTTTGCCTTCTATCATGTCGACGCCACCGGCACCGGCCCGAACCAGTATTCTCTCGTCGATGTCACCATGAAATACCTCCAGGCCATCGAAAACAGGAAGGGCGCCCCGGGCCAGGTCATTTTCGCGGAAATGAAAACGAAAGACGGAAAACGGGCCCTCGTTTTCGATATCGACGGGGAGAAAATCACCAGCCTCAAGCACGGCAGCGGTGTTTTTGCCGCGGTGGCGGCTCACTACCACGAGCACTTTAAACCCGCCGGTTCCATTTCCCTCGCGAATCTCTCCCTCCCCCTGGACTTCCGGAAGAAAAACTGCCCCCGGGGCGCGAAGACCTATCACTTCCTCGCCTACAAAAACCTGATCGAGCGGAAGCTGAACGAGGCGCTGAAAGCGCTCAAGTAGCCGCAAGCGCGGCAGGCGCCCGCCTTCCGCTTTTCTTGACACCCACCGGCCGCCGCCCTACCCTGCGGTTCCGATGCCGTTTTCATTTTATTTTTCGGGGAGATATTTCATTGACCGATGTGGAACAGCGACGACAACTCGGGCGGGACATGGCCGACAGAATCAGCCGCCTGCTCTCGGAGAAAATCCCGGGCATCGAGCACGACATACGATTCAGCTATGTGGACGACAGTTTCCACCTCTGGTGGGGAGAGCGCGGAAACCCCGACACAACGCTTTTCATCACGTTTGATCAACTACGGACGCTCAACGACGAAGAGCTCAGGCAGGTCATCCGGAACGCCGCCGAAAACGGCTAAGACGCGCCGCGTCCCGGATATTAATACCGGATCAGTCCGAGAATGAAGCCTCGATGTAGAAATTTCCGTCATCGGTGCTGAAGGGAATCATCAGGGTCGTACCGCCTTGGGCGACGTGGCGGACCGTATGATCCTTTCCCCGCACCACGGTGGGTATGGCGGCCGTGAAGTCGAAGCCCACTTTTTGAAGCTGAGAGCGAGCGTCGCCGGAGATCATGTTCGTCAACTCGCCCACGGCGTCAGCCACCTCCTCGTTCATCTCTTCATGCTTCTCGCCAATCATGTTTTCGACGACCTTGAGGGCGCAAGACTCCGAAAAACTGACCGCGAGAGAGCCCTCCGAGTGGCCCGTCAGGCCAATGATTCCCATAATGTCGCCCACCGTGATATCGCTTTCTTTGATGCTGGGCTTCCCGGGCTTGGGGGAGAGCATGGCCATCGTGCTCAATACGTTAATCGTGGCTTGAAGAAACGGATTCAAATACTCTGCTTTCATTACGCTCTCCCGGCATAAAAAAACAAACCGATATCTTCGATTATATGAAATTTAGGCCGAACGCCCCCCAACGTCATCGGGCGCTAGCATATACCACAAGAATAAGGAAAACCACACCTCCAGCCACCGGAATCCTGAATATCCATATTCCCCGGGGGGTTCGGCCGGGCGAATTGACCGGGGGAGATCAAGAAGCCCGCCGCCGCTCGGGCCGCCCCGCAACCGAGCCAGAATCAACGAACAAGGAAAGACTCCCGGCCGGGCGGAAGGAATGGAAATCATGCGCCCACACCCTCAGCGGGAAATACGGCTCTCCCTAAAACCCATTGCTCAATGCCTGTTGCCGAAAAAATCCCAAATCTTTCATAACGGCCCCGGAAAACCGCCCCGGACCGAACTCGCGTAATATTATTGCCACCATCTCGCTGCTTATATTTTTCGAAAAATTTTGGCAACGAGTGCTGACAATCAAATAAAAACTCCGGACGATAGCCCCCAACTTTCCGCCCGATTGACGTCACCGGAGCAAAGCTGTAATCAATTAATCTACCGGGGAACCCACCCCGGTAGCGGTTAAATGGATCGAAAGGAGCCGCCGCCACCCCCCAGCGGCCGAAACAGGAACCGGAGGCGAAAATTGGACCCCAATATTAGAGTTCTCGTAGTGGACGATTTCGCGACCATGAGAAAAGTTGTCCGGAACATGCTCCGCCAGCTCGGAGTCGAAAACGTGAACGAGGCCGAAAACGGCGACGAGGCGTTCCGAATGGTCAAGGCGGGGAATTTCGGCCTGATTGTTTCGGACTGGAATATGCCGGTCATGACCGGCCTCGAGTTCCTCAAGGAAGTCCGGGCGGACGAGAGTACGAAATCGATCCCCTTCCTGATGGTCACCGCCGAGGCGTTAAAGGAAAATATCATCCAGGCCATCCAGGCCGGTGCGTCCAACTATATCGTGAAGCCCTTCACCCCCCAGGTGTTCGAAGAAAAGCTCGGGACGATCTTCAAGGACTAACCTCCCCCCTCCCCGCTCCGGGCCTCAGGCCAGATTCGCCAGTTCCTTGTAGATTCTGAAGATCGAGCTTCCGTCCTCGTCCTGGCGGCCCTTGCTCCGCTGAACCATGTATAGATGCTCCAACAAGCCCCCCAGCGGGACCGGCACGTCCAAATCCTTCGCCGATTGTATCGCGCACTCCAGATCCTTCAGGACAATCCAGATCGGCCCCGAGGG
>JAVEPB010000042.1 GCA_030922375.1 bacterium
GGGGATCCGTCTTGGCGGCTCGGCGCGGTAGTACTTCCGCCAGTGGGCGCGTAGCTCCTGGGTCGGCGTCTGGGCCAGGGCAGTGAGCTTCTCTTCGACATCGTTCATCTGATTCCCTCCTTTGGTGCGAAATGGTGGAGCCCCGAAATAGCCATTCCCCGCCTTGGGGAATTCCGGTCTCGGCGCCGACTCGCACATGGACGCTTCCTTGGAGCGAAGAGTCAAGGAAAATCAGCGCCAATATCCCCAGTTTTCCTGGGCAGAAAGCCTGGTTCCGCCAGCTATGAAAATGCGTGGATTTCTTACCTTCGCCCACGCCAGAACCTGGGACATCGAGTCCACCTGATCGTCATACCGTCCGTTCGGGAACTGGAGGATTTCTCTCTCAAAATCTGGAAGCCAGTGGGCATCCTCGAGAAGATGAACATGCCCCGCCTCGATCTTGGCCGATTGGCCGATCGCGCGGGTTTCCTTGTCTCCTTCGGGCAAAATCGCAATGGGCCGAAGCTCACCATTCGCTTGAAGATCCTGGATGAGCTGTATCCCCGAGGCCGCGTCCTCGATCAGGACCGAATCCGCGATGAACATTTGCGCGTGGCTGACGACGCGCCTCTTGAGGTCTGGGTAGTTGAGGTGCGCCCGGAGCACGTCGATGAGGTAAAAATCCTTGTCCAGAAATAGCCAGGTCGTGCAAACGGAATAGTCGTTCTTCTCGCCCGGCTTGGACGCCGTATCCCAGGACTGAATGATCTGGCCCTGATCTTTTCGCGCCGGGAGTTCTCTGTATCTCTTGAACCATTTCCACTGGATGAGATTGCCCTCGGGGGGTATCGGCGCCTGCTGGTACTGGGATGAGAAGTTGTAGGTGCCAACGGTCGATTTGATCACATCGAGTGTCCGCCGGTCTTCTCGATCGGGGTGAAGGAGATCGCCCGGCTCCCGGATGTAGATCAACTCATCCCCGATGGGGATGCACTCCCTCTCCTCGGCGATGGCAGAAAGGTTCAGGTGATCCCAGCCGCTCTTTTCGAGAAGGTGGCCCGCGAGATCATCGGTGTGGAGCCGCTGCATGACGAGAACGATCCTGTCCTCCGACTTGTTGTCGAGCCGGGAGTAAAGCGTTCCGTCGAACCACTGCTTGACGCTCTCGCGCCGGTTATCGGACATGGCCTCTCCCGGCTTCAGAGGATCATCGATGATGATGAGGTTTCCTCCTTTTCCGGTGAGGGTGCCTCCGATCGAGGTGCCGAGCCGGAACCCCCTCCGGTTGGTCATGAACTCGAGTTCGGTGTTTTTCCTGGGGTCCAGACGGGTATTTCGAAAAGCGCGCTTGTACCAGTCGCTCTCTACCACCGCCCTGCAGTCCCTCGCGTGTTTGACGGAAAGCTCGTTCGAGTAGCTGGCGCAGATGATCTTGAGGGCGGGGTCGTGCCCGAGGGCCCAGGCGGGAAAGGCCACCGATGTGCAGATTGATTTCAGGCTCCGGGGCGGCATGGTGATGATGAGGCGCCTGATATCTCCCCTCAGGCACTGCTCCAGCCGCCAGGCGATGGCCTGGATATGCCAGTTGTCGCTATAGACCTCACCCGGCACCACCGTCTGAAAGCTCCGGTGGATGAACCGGGAAAGGTCCTGCCTCAAAATCGAATTGAGTAAGGCTCTCTTGTTATTTGCCATCTTTGGGTCCTTTCGCTTTGCGCCGGAAATTCCGCCGCTGATTTGATCTGGAGGTGGATGTGATCTATGTGGTTTTTTTGCGGATTCCCTCCTTGAAGGTTTCGAGAATTTCGAGTTCCTCTTTGTTGAGGGGCTCCTCTTCATCCGGGTCAGTGTCAACTTCGAGATACAGGGCAATCATCTTGAAGATGAGCCCTGCGGCGCGGGGATCACCCTTGACCGCCCGGGCGAGAAGGCCCTTGAGCATGGCCCGCTGCTTTGAGACCTGTTTCTGGTCTCCGCCCTCCCGGATCAAGATGGGCTCGTCGAGCTCATCCCTGAGATCAGTTTTGAGATTGCGGGTCCCCTTGGGGCGGCCCTTCGGGTTGCCCGATTGGCCCTTCTGGAACTGTCCGCTCTTGGGCGGATTTCCGTATCCTGTTTCGTTATCGTCATGCATGGCAGCGAATCTCCTTGAGTTCGGTGAAGGTGGAGCCTGAATCGGCGTGAACGGCTTCTTTCCCCGTGTAGTCCTCCCAGCGCCTGACGGCGCAGTCGACGTAGCGGGGGTCGAGTTCAATGGCACAGGCCCTGCGGCCCGTTTTCTCGGCGGCGATGAGGATGGTCCCGCTCCCGGCGAACGAGTCGAGCACAATTCCGCCTCGCTTCGAGCAGTCCCTCATCGCATCCGCGACCATGGCGACGGGCTTCACGGTGGGATGCATCCCGAGGGATCCTTCCCGCTCCTGGCCAAACGAATTGGCGCCCGGGTAATCCCACACGTTGGTCCGGTAGCGGCCGAGGTCACCGAGGCCAAAGTTGTTGATGTGTGGCCCATCTCCGTTTTTGAAAACGAAGATGAGTTCATGCTTGGACCGATAAAAACTCCCCATCCCGCCGTTTGTCTTGTTCCAGACGCAGAGGTTTTTCTGCTCGGTATAGACCGGGCGCGCGGCCGTGAGGATCTCGTGGGTGTGCCTCCAGTCCATGCAGACGTAGTGGATGGAGCCCGCGATGCTGTGGGCGGCCAGCAGGGCGAGCGAAACCCCGAGGAACCTGGTGAACTCGGTTTCTGACATTTCGCCCGATGCCATGGGAAATTCCTGGTGGTGAGTTTTTCCGAGCCCGCTAACATGCCCGTCGATCGGGACGTTGTAGGGAGGATCGACGAAAACCATCTGGGCTTTCTGGTCCCCCAGGAGCCGTTTGAACGAGCTTTTATGGGTGGCGTCACCACATAAAAGGCGGTGTTTTCCAAGAATCCAGAGGTCACCGATCCGGCTGATGGGAGGTGAGGCGGGATCAAGGGCTGGCACCTTGTCCGCGTCTAGATCGTCGTCGGGCGATCCTGACTCTTCGATCAGAAGGTCAATCTCGACGGTTTCGAAGCCCGTGTATTCCACCTCGAAATCGAGTTCGATCAACTCCTGGAGTTCTGTCGCGAGCAGCTCCTGGTCCCATCCTGCGTTCAGGGCGAGCTTGTTGTCCGCGATGACGTAGGCCCTGATTTCAGACTCGGACCACCCTTCGATACAGATGACGGGCACGGACGCCATTCCCAGAAGCTTTGCGGCCTCGACTCGGCCATGGCCTGCTATGATCCGGCCATTTCCGTCAACGAGGACCGGATTCGTAAAGCCGAATTTTTGGATGCTGTCCGCGATCTGGCGAGTCTGCTTGCGGCTGTGGGTACGGGCGTTTCGGGGATGAGGCGTGAGCTCTTCGGGCTTAAGGTATTTGACCCGGAGGTCATGGTGCGCGCCCGGTTGGTGATGCCTGGGGAGCTTGTGCGGATTTTCTGGGTGAACCAATGGATTTCCTCCTGTTTGCGGCGGGAAGATTCCCGCAACCAGAAGGTAGTTCCATTGGAAAAAGCATTAGCGCCCCTAAAATAAATTTTAGGGGCGCGGAATCAAGATGATGGTTATTTTATTTTGAGTAATCTTTTTACGAGAGATTCGCCATACATAATGAGGAGGGGCTTTTCTTCTGGGCCAAAGCGGTGTCTGTGATTGCGGATAAAGTCGCGGCTCTGTTTCGCCTTTCCCTCATCATCTGTAGAGGCTGCAAGGGGAACTTTTTTTTTGAATAATTCCCCTGCGACATAGCAGGCGATTTCGGCCGGATAGAAAATATCGTATCCGCGAGGATGATCGCATATCCTCTCGTAAAGACCTCTACTACGGGCTTCTCCTTGTATTGATTTTGCCCACTCATAAATGGAATGAAGCGCGTAGTTGAATGCACGGTCGGGCACTTGGCCCCGGGGCTTGGGGCGAAGGGCATTGTCGATATGGCGGTGGGAGAAGAAGTGCCGCTTGAGAAGTTTTCCTGCATCTTCATTCGACATGGTCAAAAAACGAATAAAACTCTCTCTAGGGCCTCGAACTTCTATCTCAATGCGGGATTCTGGTTTTCTACCCTCAGGCTCTTTGCCCAACTCTTTGGGCCAAGGCGATGAGAGCCTGATAGTTCTTTTCATCTTAATGTCTTTTTCGGTTTCTTCTTTAAGAATGGATCCTGACAGCGAGTTACTCTTTTTTGGGTTTATCATTCTTGGCCTCTACTGTCTAAAAAATCAACTGAATCCTAAGTCCCTTTTCTGCAGGGAGTTGTGTAATGCGATGAAGTATCATTAACCGTTTGGAATAGGGGAAATCTGTCCCATGAACCAAGCTCTGCAATCTTGGGAATTTCTCATCATCACCTTATCTGGCTGGGTGAACCGGCACCAGCAGAGGGTAATCGACTGAATTTCAAGCGACCTTGATGCGAGAGCCTTGAATTGGAATACGGGCTGTAGCTTATCTGGGAGAGCACATGACTGGCAGTCATGAGGTCGAGGGTTCGATTCCCTTCAGATCCACCAAGTTTTTCAAAGGGTTCTGGGAATTTCTCGGGCTCTTTTTTTTAAAGTGTCCCAAAAGTGTCCAAATTGAAGTAGAAATCACATCGTAGAAAAAGATCCTTCCGAGAACTTGATGACGCCCTCGGGTTGACCAAGTTGGCGGCCTCAAGGCTTACCGAATCCCGCCCAAAACGTGCCTGAAGAAATACCGTCGTGGCTCCGAAATACGTACTCAGAATCGCGGTTTGGCATGGAGCGCCCATTTAGGACTAGAATGCCCGTAATCAAGGACTCGTATGGGAAATGCCGGATGAACCAGGAACAGACCCCAGGCGGCGGAAGCGCCGCTTCCAAAACCCCGGGCGCATCAGAGCCCGCTCCCTGGCTCTCGATGGGCCTTTTGTTCATGGCCCACTTCGCGGTGGACAGTCAGGTAAGCTTCCTGTCGCCTCTTCTCCCTCTCATCCGCGAGAAATTCGACATCACGCTCGGCACCGCGGGAGTTCTCGTCTATCTGCTCATGATGTGCAACGCGGGAGGCCAACCCGTAACGGCCATCCTGGTGGACCGCTGGCCCCGCCTGCCCTGGCTTACCATCGGTCTGATCGGAAGCGCTTTTTGTCTGACCGCGGTGGGCTGGCTTCCCAGCTACACGGCTTTGGCGGTCGCGGTCCCCGTCGGAGGGTTTCTCGCCGGGCTGGCGCATCCCGACATGTCCTCCCGGGCGGGGGCGCTGAGTGAACGCCACCATAGCCTTAGCGTGAGCGTATTCGTCTCAGGCGGAAGGCTCGGAGCCGCCCTGGGCCCCCTTGTGGCCATCTTCATTGTGAAATGGTGGGGGATGGAATGGCTCTGGCTTTATGTTCTCGTCAACGTGGGCGTCGTCGCCGCCGTGATGCGCGGCCTTCCGAAACCCACCCTCTCCGCAGAGAAGGGCAAGGGGTTCGCCATCATCCACGGCCTCGGCCGGGCGATCCGAAAGGCGGGAACCCCGCTGATGATTCTGGTCGGGGTGACGACCTTCCGAGCCGTATGCACTATTAACATGCAGGGCTTCCTGCCCACCATATATGTCGAGCGCGGCATGGGTCTTTGGCAGGGCGGAATTTCGAGCTCGATCCTCCTCTTTTTCGGAATGGTGGGGGTCGTTTTCGGCGGGGCGGTCGCCGACCGGTTCGGAAAAAAGAACGTGATTCTGTACGGAATCATCCTCGCGCTCATCGGGTTGATCGGTTTTCTTAAAGCGCCGCCGACGCTCGGTCTTTTCTTGGTGGCGATTTTGGGATTTGGCCTCTACATGCCGATGGGTGTAAGCATGGCATATGCACAGGACTTCCTTCCCGGCTACCGTGCATTCGCGAGCTCGCTTACCTTGGGGGTCTCCTGGGGCACGGCAAGCTTCTCGGTGCTTCCGATTTCAAAGGTCGCCGAGGATATCGGACTGTTTCAGACGTTCTGGGTCTTGCCGCTGAGTCTTCTTGTTGCCCTGTGCCTCAGCTTTTTCCTCCCCAAGGGGGAAAAGAAATAAATACAATTTATAGGGGAATAAGCCTGTTCAAGGAATCAAACGGAAAATGTTGGATTAAGGTAAAAAAATTTTGATTGTGTGCCTTTCGAAACACGGGAAAAAAAGAGTGATCTAGTTAGAAAGTTCAGATTTGGATGGTTTTTTAGAAATTGAGAAAAGATGCTGGCTAAGTAATATCACCATCGAAAGCTTGGGAAAAATAGCCCAAGCGCTCAGCGTTTCTGTAAAGGACGTCCTATGAATGATGAAAACGAATCTTCCGTACAATATAATTCCATACATATTCATGGCGACAATATTGTGGAATGTGAACGGGCGTTTGAGCTAATTAAGAAATCTCTTGAAGGAAGCCTAAAAGAGGTGTCCGGGCCAGAATTCTCGGTCACGTGCCCACGCTATCAGCTTCGCTTAACTGAGCAAGATACACCGATCACTATCACTTTCTATCCCGGATTTGGGCGCTGGGATCATGATATTTTGATTTCGATAAAAGAGCGTGGAGGGCGTCTCCGGGAGGCTGCTGACGCCATCGTAACAGGTGTTAATGGTGGTGCCGAAAATCTCCTTTTTGCTATTGAATTTTGCGGAGCACTGCCGGCAGGCAATAACGCATGGCAACGCAATGGAAGGGCATATTCCTTTGGCGCGGCGAAAGTCCCTTATCTTTATATCTCTGAGCTTGGAGGTTTTGAGCTTGACAGTGATCGCACCCGGAAAGCAGCAAGGATGCCAAATCCAGCGGTGCCATTCAGCTTCCTCAGCTATTCAATTGAGATGTGTGCTACTGTTTTCCCGATTTATATCACGGCTCCAGGAGCGGATGAAGAATCTCGGAAGAAATTTGCGGAGGTGTTTGCTGACCGTGAGCTAACAGAGGTAGTACGTGCACTTCTCCTGCAAGAGGATCATGGCCAAATCTTCGCGCGCTTAAAATCGAAGGTGATGTCGTTTGTAATAAAGCGTGGGGATGAAATGAGAACGGATGAATCGCTATCCGGTGTGCAGTGGCAGGAAGCGCTCGATAGCCTTTCAAACGAACAGTTGTTGCCGGGATATCTGGTTCAGGAAATTCGGGGACCCTTTGCAAAGAGGGTGACTATCAAAAAACTCACCGATCGCGCGAAGGCCATTATAGAATTAGGCAAGAGATATGGAATAGGACTCACATCAAAAATACTCCCAATGTGCTTAATCGATTCATCAGATCGCCGAAATTTTGCCAGTGAAATTGAGAGATTATACGAAGGGCTCGATGACGATTTCCTGTCGTGGTTGTCCCGTGATAAGCATCTTGCTGTTTGTTGGATTACCGGATTTAAACCCGCTGGCGACGATTCACGTCCTGACCGGGGCTTGCCACCGCTGACACGTATGTTGATAGGTTCCGACCATGACATGATGACAATTGTTTACGGGCCTGCCCTTGAGACGACTTGGCCCATTCTTGAAGGAAACCCTAGATTACTCGCGGAGCGGAACGGTCTTTGGGAATCCATCCTAGAAACTAGCGATGCCTTGCTTGTGGAATCCGTCACTGATGGCGTGTCACGTAAGGGCTACATTCGAGCGCACTGTGACGTGCCTGACGTGCCCCCCTCACGTCGGTCCATGCTGAAGCAGCGGATTTTCGATACTCTTTCGGTATGAACCGCCCAACTTGGGGGGATATTCCATGTCCAGGAAGCGCCACACACCAGAGCAGATCATCGGCAAGCTGAGGGAG
>JAVEPB010000043.1 GCA_030922375.1 bacterium
TGGAACTTCATATTCCGCGTCCATCGTGGGGGATGCCGGCGCCTTGGCTGCGAAACCGGGCAATTACAAGGGGCTTCCGCCTCCGTTCCCCCCTCCCGGCAGAGAAGCCCCTGAAAGCCTCGAAAGCGTATCCATTCGCCCTTCGCCGGTCAACCGCCTTTCCCCTCCGGCCGCGGCGGCAGAAATATTTCGAGACAAAAAACCCCGGGAGGGCCGAGACCCTCCCGGGGAATTTTTGCTAGCCGATTTTCGGTCCGGGAGCCGGAGGCTCTCTGACCGTTATATCAGCCTTAGAACGTGTGGCGAAGTTCCCAGTAAAGCGCCCACGAGTCGTCGAAGGCACGGGTACCCACAGTAGAGGATTTCCCGTAGTCGCCGGCAAACAAGTGTGCATAGGTCAGCCTCGCCCAGAGGCCCTTGTAGATGTCGTACTTGGCCGAGATGTCGAGCTCGGTACCGATGCTCTTATCCGAAACGAACAGGGTGTCGGCAACGCCGTCGGCATTGGTGTCGATATCAGCCCGCGCAGCGGCCGAACGGATGAAGGAAACGTTACCTTCAAGCCCGAGCGCCTTGGTGAGCTTGTACTTGAGCAACAGCTCGTAAATGTGCGAGCCGTTGCCCCTGGCGCCGCCGTCGCCGTTGCCGCACCGGTTATCGGTAAAGCCGACGACCTTCGTGCTGTAACGGCGTCTGGTGTAAAGCTGCGGGCCGTTGATCGCGCAGCCGGAGCCGGTGCTGTTGCCGTTCCTCATCGAGGTGAAGCGGGTCAGCTTGTTGTCGGGCTGAGTGCCGAAGTCGCCCGTGGCGCTCGTGATATCTTTGTCGCCAGGCAACCAGGAGCCGTAGAAACCAACCTTCAGCTTGCCAAAGTTCAGCCAGCTGCGGATCAAGACGGCATAACCCTCGACGTCGAGGTCAGAACGCCCGTCGGCGTTGACGCCGCGGCTGAAGTCAATTTCGCCGGAGTTGATCACGCCCGTGGCCTTGATGCTAGCGATACCGAACTTGGCGTTCAGGTGGAGAGCGTAATACCAGATGTCCCTGTCGGACGAGGCTGCGGTGGGCAGGTTTGTTCCCGTCACCGTCGTGCCGTCCTCGGGGTCGAGGTTATTCAACCGCTCGTTGCCGGTACCTTTATTGTACTGCCAACCGATCCAGGGGGTGAGGGTGATGTTCGGAGCAGCCTTCCACTTAAGCGCAACGTAGTAGTCGTTGTCGTCGGTGTATGTACTATCGCCCTCAGACAGCTGGCTGTTCCAGGCGTTGAGGCTGACGGTCTTCGTCAGTTTGCCGTAAACGCCGTGGCCCCACTGACGGTAGACGCCGGCGCCGCCGATAATCTCGCCTGTCGGGTCTTTCCAGTCAGACCGGGCGAAGCGGTAGCGAAGCGTGGTACCAGGAACGGCGAAGTCGACCGAGAGCTTGTTGAAGTCGACGTTTGGCCGGGCGGTGGAATTGAAGCTGGTGTTACTACCGGCGTTCAGCTCGGCAACGGCCTTGATCTTGCCTTTCAGCGAGGTCGCCGTGAACTTCGGACGCCAGAGAGAGTCGTGACTCTGGTCCGAGTCGTGCGCAGTCGAGCGGTCATCCCTGTCCGTATCCTCGCTCGAAGAACCGCGATAACGGAACAGGCCCGAGTACTTGAAATCGGCGGCGGAGACGATGTCGGGGGCCGCGACGGCGAGCGTCACGATCACGACAGCCAGCGCCATGAAGAATTTTCGCATTCACTTTCTCCTTGATTACCAATATTCGTTGGATTTCTGAATTACTTTTGAATCGTTTTTATTGCTCGCTTCTTGTTGCTCTTTGGCACTCCGTTCGCTCTACCCTAAGACATCACCTCCCCTCTTTTTGGATTTCTAATTTCAAACTCTTAAAAAAAGCGAAACGCAACACAAATCGCCCTTCAAAAAAACCCGGTCTAAACGATCACCAGCGCGGAAAACCAAAAAACCCGCGCAGGGAACCCGCCCCAAAAACTATGGCGCACCACTATATGGCAAGCCATCATATCCCCGTTTTATTTCGGCGCGGGGCAAAAAATCGCACACACAATCTCAACAACCAGCGCCCTCAGCAAGGGGGGGCCTATATTCACTACGCTGAAACATTGGCATTTTAACTGTCTGGGAAATTAAGAGTCAAGGAGGGCCCAGAAAAATCAATGGAATATCACCGTATTAACAAAAATAATGCGAATCTACCGAACAAATTACGAATATTTGTTGAAAAACCTATCTAGAAAGGGGGAAAAGATAGACGGTGGTCCTTTTTTTGGCGAAGAACCTCCCCTCCCCCACCGCCACAACAATGAGGTCGTTCCGGCCATTATTGGTGGCGTCTCCATAGGCAAAATCGACAACCCCCCCCTGAAGTTTTCGGGAGCGCCATATCTCCGAGAGCCCGGTTCCATCCCAGATAATGCTGACGATGGCGCCACTTGATACTCCGAGCCCGGGAGCGATACGCGTCGCCTCGTATTCATTCGCAATGGTGAGAAGTTCGTTCACCTGATCGCCGTCGGTGTCCACGACGAGAAGGCGGGAGCGGATATGCAATTTGGGATTGGTATCGGTGGCCAAGGATTCCGTTCCCAAAAGATCCGTGCGATATACGTTGGCCGGAACGCCGTAGCGGGCCGAACTGGTGTGCCTTATCTCGCCCCCCCTTGTGTAAATCCGCAAAAAATCATCCTTACCGATCTCGACCACCTGCGGCTTGCCGCTGCCCTCCATATCCCAAAGCCCCAGGCCGAGAATATCGAGGCCGTCCGGCATGGCGTAGGGTGCGGCCCGAACGAGCTTTTTAACGCCCGACCAGCGAAAACGATAAATTTGCCCCTCAAGGGGTTTATCGAAACCCGAATACTGGCCTAACAGGAGATAGGCCTCCTTATCAGGCAGTTTGACCTTCGGATTGATCGGCCGGCGACGGAAGAGGCGGTAAAATATGATCTGGTTTTTGGCCAGCTTGATAAACTTCCTGCCTCTAAGCTCGAGCACCATGGATAAAAGGGAGTCGCCCCGGTAATTGGCGATGTAAATCTCGGGAATTCCGTTTCCGTTCATGTCCCCGATGTCGAGCCACCGGAAATCGTTCCCGACACCCTCGTCAAACCGAACCAACTCACGCATTTTTCCGGCCCTTACCTGGTAAACGATCACCGCCGTGGGGGTGATGACAATCACCTCGTTTTTTCCGTCCTGGTTGACGTCGGCAATCGAAACCCCCTTGGCCTCCACACCAGAAAAAATAAAGCTCTTGGCGTTTCCCCGGGCCGTGGGAATTCCCGATTTTTCCGTAATGAAGGACTGATTCGGAACTCCTCTGGGGCGCCCTCCCCCGCCGCGTCGAAGGGCCCGCTCCTTGGGCGCTTGTAGCTCGAAGGGCAATTCATCGGCGATGGCCACCGAGGAGAAAACCTCCTGCCGGGTATTCAGGGAATACAGGCGGCTGGTCAGCACCTTCTTTCCCTTGACCTCCCGGATAGTGTTCTCCACTACAAAGTCCCGGCGAATCTGGTTTTTCAGTTTGACTGCATTGGCCGGCTTGAGAAGTTCGTCCGCCGCGAGACCGCTTTCAAGCAGCCAAACCTGGAGACGGTCCACGTCGAAAACATCGAACCGGCCCTTAGAAAGAAAGAGGCGGGAGAGCTCCCGGGTTACAATTTCGGTGCTGAGCGACTCCGGTGTCTTGTTGATAAAGGGCAAGACGGCAATTCGTATCTTCGCCGAAGAGAGCCGGACCTTGTCTTTAACCTTTGGAAGAAGTTTTTTCGGGGAGGTCATCTTCGTCATTCTCGCAATAGAGAATTTCTCCCGGACCTCGACAATTTCCGCCACTCCGATTTCATCTTCCAGGGTTCCTAGAACTGCCCCAGTAACCGGATGCCTGAACGGAGCCCCCTTGCGCAGGACGGTAAGCTGAGTTCCTTTAACCGCCTGATCCTTTTGGCCGATACTGAGAAATACTTCACCCCCTTTCACCGCAACGATCTCCCCCTGGAGATAAGGGAAATTTTGGTGAAACTTATCGCTGATAACTTTCAGGGCGCGGCGAAAATCATTTTCCTGGGCAGCGGCCCGAGCATAGAATCCGGAGCAAACCAACACCGTCAAACACACCGGCAGACAGGCTGCCCGCAAAAACCTTCTTGTCACAATCAAACCTCATATCCGTGCAATGGGTGAGATGATCTACAATGATGCCCTAAAGATTCCCTTTGTTCCCGCCAAACGATCTCCGAGCCCCCGGCCCTTTTTGTCGATGATCGTGAGAATCTGCCCCAAACCCGCAGGCAGAATGGCGGCAAGGGTTCCGAAATACCGGAGAACCGCTTGCATGTATCCCACGGGTTGACCCCCCAGATCAACCACCACCAGACCAGCAACGCGCTGGCCGGGCGTTCCTCCCCAGCCGCCAATGAAATAAACCGCATAGAAAAACGAGAGCAAGAACAAAGTAACCAGATCGAGGGTCAATACCAAGGCGAGAGCCTCCATATTCGAATAAATCGAATCAACTACCTGGCGAACGATAAAATGCGTCCCGATGGCAAAAGCACCTTCAAGAGTTCCAATGAGAACAGTATCGACAACTCCCGCGATCAGGCGGTTCTGAACAGAGGCTTCCATTTCCTCCCGGTGCTCTATCGGCGCCTCTTCTTCGGCCGGCTCCTCCACCGCCACAGGGGCAGGAACCTCTTCGGCATCATCATCCACGAACGCATCTATTTCCCCTTCGTCACCAAACGGGTCTGCAGCGCTCGCCGGCTCGAAGTCCTCTTCGTCAACTTCATCGCTGTCCTCGAACCCGCCTTCTTCATTGATTTCAACTTCTCCACCCGCATCGTCTAGGAGGGCATCGAGTTCATCTTGGCCAACGATGTCCTCTCCTTCGGATGGAAGCTCTCCAAACTCTTCATCATCGTCTAAGGATGGGGTGTCGGGTCCTTCGCCACCCTCTCCCTCGAGAGATAGCTCCGCCAAATCATCTTCGCCAGAACCTTCAAGGGCTTCATCCCAAAGCTACTCGAGATCTGAATCATCGAGTTCCGCAAAATCTCCTTCCTCATCATTGCCGGAGGGATCGGAAACCTCCTCGTCCTCGGCGATAGCAGCCACACCAAGCTCTTCCTCGGATGATTGGTTTTCCGCTGCTTCCTGTTCGGCGAAGGCCTCATCCCACATATTTGAAATATCGTCATCCGTTTCATCCTGCCCGGATTCTTCAGTAACAGAGTCGTCAAACCCTTCATCCGGAGAGGACTCTTCATCAGAACCGGCAGTAGCGGCCTCACCCGCTTCCTGCTCGGCAAAGGCATCGGCCCACATATCGTCGATACTTTCGGAATCTTCCGACTCTCCCGCCTCGGCAGCGATCTCTGGAGCAGCGGCGGGCTCTTCTTCAGCCAATTCATCAAGACCTTCGAGAAGCGCGGCGGGATCGTCTCCTTCTTCTCCGCTCTCCCCCGCCTCCTCGAGAATGGCGTCGAAATCCTCAAGGGCCGCCTCCCCGGCGGGGTCTTCTTCAGTCAATTCATCAAGACCCTCAAGAAGCGCGGCGGGATCGTCTCCGGCTTCTTCGCTCTCCCCCGCCTCCTCGAGAATGGCATCGAAATCCTCAAGGGCCGTCTCCCCGGCGGGGTCAGCGTCCCCTTCACCTGCCATATTTTCCTCCTCCAAGGAGTCAAACCCGTAATCCTCAACCGGTTCCCCGGAAGGAGCGGTCTCATCCTCTAGCCAGGATTCCTCGCCGATTTCATCGTCGGTGGAGGGCTCGGTCGCGGCAGGTTGTATTTCAGCCGAAATATCGGCCGTCTCGTTATCAAGGGGTGCCGGCGGTGCGGACACAGCGACATCTCCCAGGAGGGAGATCACTTCGGGATCGTCACCGTTGCTAAAATATCGGGGGATAGGACCCATGGTGAGGGAGGAGAGGTAGGAGGAACCATGGCCCCTCTTGCGGGGGCTTCGAACGGAAATGGTCCTCACGATGGGATTCGAGACCGATTTGCCGCACTTCGGGCAACCATCGTGGATGTTAAACGTAGCAAAACCACACTTCAAGCACCGCACGGAAAGTCCACCTCGCTCAAGGGCAGCGAATCTACAATGAATTTAATAGGTTTGGAGGTAAAACTTCAATCACCTTTTTCAATTATTTATCCCTTGGGTGAGAATCTACCTGACCAGGCCCATCCTCCGGGCGAGTTCCGGGTGGAGACTAAATCCCAGCTGCACGGCCCGACGGGCATGGCGGCGGGCTGTTTCCACATCGCCCGCATCGAAAAGAACCAGCGCCAGATTGTGGTGAATATCTCCCCGATTGGGGGCCCTCCCAAGCGCCGCCTTGAACTGCGCAGCGGCCAGCCCGAATTCGCGTTCTTTAATATACAGGTTGCCCAGCCGGAAACGCGCTTCGACGAACCGGGGATAAAGGGAAACCGCCTTTAGCAGGCGGGCCCGGGCCTCCGACAACCGTCCGCCTCCCAGATAAAGGGCGCCGATGGCGAGCAGGCTCTCGGGAGACCGGGGGTTCAGGCGAAGCGCCTCCTTGAGGGCTGACTCCGCTTCGGCCCCCCGGCGGCTCTGCATCAGGGCGATTCCCAGCTCCGTCCACGCGGGTTCGTAGGCCGGGAGTATTTCCGTCGCCTTCCGGAGGGGCGCAACCGCCTCGGGAGACCTCTCCCTTCGGCTGAGCGACTGGCCCAGGACGCGAAGCGCCCGCGCGCTCTCCGGCGACACCCGCGCCGCCCGCTCCCAGAACACCAGATAATCGGACCATTCCCGGTTCCGCTCCCAGCTCAAGCCCCCCAGGAGCAGCAACACCGCCGAAAGCGCGGCCAGTGCGACCTTTCCGCCCCGGCGGGCCAGGGCGCCCGCCAGCGGCGGCGCCGCCGCCATTAAAACCCCCGCCGAGGGGATGTACATCAACCGCTCGGCCATGACCGTCCCGATGGGGAGGGCGAGGTTGCTCGCCGGAAAATAGGCGGCCACGAACAGCGCCAGCCCGAAGGCCGCCTCCGGGCGCTCCGCGCGCCAGCGCCAGGCCGCCCAGCCCCAGAGCGCCAGCGCCCCCGCTCCCGCCGCCGCCCAGGCCAGGCTCTCCGCGCTCCAGGGGAGTATCTGCGCGTACGAGTAATCGATCGTCAGCGGCCGGGGCCAGACCATCAGCCCCAGATAGCGGCCCAGGACCCCCAGCGCCCCGACCAGCCGCCCGGTCAGCGGCTCGTGCGCGAGGGGGTTGTCGAGGAGGGAGGGCAGCCCCGGCCGCGTCCAGGCGCCAAGCGCCCAGTAGCGCATCCCCAGGTAGAGCGCGAGCACCCCCCCCAGGGCGGATATCCCCGGAATCCGAAACCCGCAGCTCCCCGCATTTCCCCCGAAAATCCCCGTAACTCCATTTTTTTCAGTATGTTTCGCACCGCCCCCACCGGCGGCCCTCCCGCTTTTATGATGCGGGTTAGCGCCCCCCTCGATTACCGGGTCGCGGCCTGCCGCGTCACCCCCCGCGAGCCGCAACCAGAGCCACCAGAGCGCCGCCCAGCCGAGGAGCGCCGCCCCCGTCTCCTTCGAAAAAATCGCCAGCGCGAAGAATAATCCAACCACCACTCCTCTTCTAAAGACGCCTCCGGCGGGGCTGCCTCCGGCAGACGGTGATCCTCCGCGAGAGGCGGCGGAGGATTTTCCGGCTTTATCAGCCCCCGCGTTTTTTGCACCCGTGCTCACACCGCCCTTGGTACGCCCTCCGCCGGAGCCCAGCAAAATAATCATCGCGCCGAACACCCCGACCGCCGCCATCAGGTCCGCCCGCCCCACCACCGCCATCACCGCCTCGGTGTGGAGCGGATGCACCGCGAATATTACAGCCGCCGCCCCGGCCTCGGCCGGCCTCAGCCCGAACCCGAGCCCCAGCCCAAGGAGCAGCAGACTCGCCGCCGCGTGCAGCCCGACGTTCAGCGCCCGGTAGCCCTCCGGCCGGTTCCCGCCCAGGTAATGATTCGCGACGAGCGAGAGCGTCACCGCCGGCCGGTAGAGCCGGTCGCGGCCCGCCTCCCCGACCGAGTGGCCCCAATAATCCTTCGTGAAGGCGTCCGCCAGCGGGCCGCCCTCCTGGACGATCCGGCTCCCGCCGATCGCCGTCAGGTCGTCGTGCAAAAACGGATAGGAGAGCGTCCCCCAGAACGAGAGGACCGATACGGCCAGAACCGCCGCGATCCAGAGACGAACCGCTTGCGGGGAATCTTGTTTGTCCTTCGTCATGTCAGCCGGTCAATCGGGGGCGGAGCGATGGCGGGCAAAGGGAGCTTTGAAGATTGCCGCATCAGTATATAGGGTTTATGCGCACATATCCAAATACTTAGAGCGATTTCCAGAGCAGTCTCGGGGGCCCTGGACGCGCCGTGTTTCTTTTGTTGTCATCCTGAGTCCCGAGCAAAGCGAGGGGCGAAGGATCTTCGTGAGCAGCGTTCGTTTCGTATCGCATGGATTCCTCGCTCGCGCTCACTGACAGCAAAAAAGACAAACCCCTCTCCCCCCGGGAGAGGGTTGGGGTGAGGGGGGGGTTGTTTTGGCGTGCCGTGTAACGAACTGCGCTCGAAAAATTTCAGCATTATAGGGGAAATACCCATAATTAGTGGGCACCTCCTTCGGTAGGTTTATCTATGGCCCTTCTGCCAAGTAATCAGGCAGCTTTGTATTTTCATCGGTGATCGCGGAATCGATCTGCTCCTGCTTTAACCCCTTTGACCGCCTCAGGTCCGTCCCCTCCAAGTGGGTTCCCTCCATGTGGGCATTCAAAAAAAACGCCCCCTCCAGGTGGGCCATCATCAGAGATGCATACTCCAGGTGGGTTTGCTGCAAGCCTGCCCCCTCCAGGTGGGCTCCAGTTAGGTCCGCCCCCTCCGAGCCGCCCCCGGTAACCGCACCGCTCCCGTGCGCACCATTTCCGTGCTCCGCGATAAGCGGGGTCCCCCAAAAAATCCGTTCCGGGCATCAGGCGGGCATTCCGGGACGCTGGAGGTGCCCCCATACCGGGGACGGGCGATCTGCAGCCATGTGCGCCGGAGAATCCGAACTGGCTATGGGTAAGAGGCGGTCCCCGGCCGCCATCCCGGCCCCGCCCCCCAATTCGGACAATTTCCCCCGTTAAACTCCGCCAAAACCCCTTTGATTTGCGCCGCGCCTGCTGGTAGGGTGGGGCCAGTTTGCTAGGGGTGCCAAGCGGCTGAGAACACACCCTTCGAACCTGACCCGGCTAGCACCGGTGTAGGGAAGCGAATCTCATCTGATTCAACTCCGCTTCACCTCCCCCGGGTTTAGAGAGAGCGGCGCTTCCAGCTTGGGGTGTTTGTCCACCTCGGCCCGGAAGCTCTCGGCCCGCACAGCATCCCCGGCGCGGTCCGCCCCGGCCCAGTGGGTCACACGAGATGAAACCCCCATTCCCCGAGGAGGGATGTTCGAGATGGGAACCAACGGAAAAACCAACGGCACGGCGGGCGGCGGCGCTCACCTGCCCCAGGCCGGCAGCCTGCCCCAGGCTGGAAACGGTAAAGAGAGCGACGGCGCACACTTCCCCAGGTCGCGCAAGGTGCACATGGAAGGCCCTCGGGGGGTGAGAGTCCCGATGCGCGAGATCGCCCTTTCGGGCGGCGAGCCGCCCGTGCGCGTCTACGACACCTCGGGTCCCCAGGGCCACGACATCCGGAAGGGGCTGCCCCCCCTCCGGGCGGAGTGGATCAGGGCGCGGGGCGAGTACGACGAGCTGGAACCCTCCTACAAACCCGTCCCGGGCCACTCGGACCCTGACATCGAGATGCCCCCGGCGAGGAAGGTCCTGAGGGGCCGCGGCAACGTCACCCAGATGCACTACGCCCGGAAGGGTGAGATCACCCCCGAGATGGAGTTCGTCGCCATCCGCGAGAATCTCGAGGCCGAGTTCGTCCGCTCCGAGGTCGCGCGGGGGCGCACCATCATCCCGGCCAACATCAACCACCCCGAGAGCGAACCGATGACCATCGGGCGCAACTTCCTCGTCAAGATCAACGCCAACATCGGCAACTCGGCCGTGTCGAGCACCATCGAGGAAGAGGTCGAGAAAATGACCTGGGCGGCCCAGTGGGGCGCCGACACCGTGATGGACCTCTCGACCGGGATGAACATTCACGAGACCCGCGAGTGGATCGTCCGCAACTCCTCGGTGCCCATCGGGACCGTGCCGATCTATCAGGCGCTCGAAAAAGTCGACGGCGTCGCCGAGGACCTCACCTGGGAGGTCTACAGGGACACCCTGATCGAGCAGGCCGAGCAGGGCGTTGACTACTTCACCGTCCACGCCGGGGTCCTGCTCCGCTACGTGCCGATGACCGCCAAGCGGATGACCGGCATCGTCTCGAGGGGCGGCTCGATCATGGCCAAGTGGTGCCTCGCCCACCACACCGAGAGCTTCCTCTACACCCGGTTCGACGAGATCTGCGAGATCATGAAGGCCTACGACGTATCGTTCTCGCTGGGCGACGGGCTGCGCCCCGGGGCGCTGGCCGACGCGAACGACGAGGCGCAGTTCGCCGAGCTCGAGACGCTGGGCGAGCTGACGACCCGGGCCTGGGAGCACGACGTCCAGGTCATGATCGAGGGCCCCGGCCACGTGCCCATGCACATGATCAAGGAGAACATGGACAAGCAGCTCGAGATCTGCCACGAGGCGCCCTTTTACACCCTCGGGCCCCTCACGACCGACATCGCGCCCGGCTACGACCACATCACCAGCGGCATCGGCGCCGCCATGATCGGCTGGTACGGGACGGCGATGCTCTGCTACGTCACCCCCAAGGAACACCTCGGGCTCCCCAACAAGGACGACGTGAAGGAAGGCGTCATCACCTACAAGATCGCCGCCCACGCCGCCGACCTCGCCAAGGGCCACCCCGGCGCGCAGGACCGCGACGACGCCCTCTCGAAGGCGCGCTTCGAGTTCCGCTGGGAGGATCAGTTCAACCTCTCCCTCGACCCCACCACCGCGGTCGGCTACCACGACGAAACCCTCCCCGCCGACGGCGCGAAGGTGGCCCACTTCTGCTCGATGTGCGGGCCCAAGTTCTGCTCGATGAAAATTACGCAGGATGTGCGCGACTACGCCGCCAAACTCGAGATGGCCGGCGAGGAGGGCCTCCAGGCGGGACTCAAGGAAAAAGCCGAGGAGTTCAAGAAGGGCGGTTCCGAGATTTACGTCAAGGAGGGCTAGAAGCTCCCCCACCCTAACCCTCCCCCGATGGGAGAGGGAGAACCAAACCCCTTCGCTCCTCGCGGAACGACCCCCGGGAGAAGGCCGGAGGGAAAAACTGATTTTATTCACCCCCCGTCAGGAGACCCTGGCGGGGGTTTGTTGTTCCCTTACAGTTTTTTTTCCTGATGGCACATACGCCGTGAATAGCGTATCGGTATATTTGCAGTAAATGAACGGATGCCCCGGAATTGAGGATTCGAAATATTGAGGAACCAAAATGGCAAAAGGCAAAAAACAAACCGATAAAAAACCAGCGTCAAATCTCAGGCAACTGCTAGAGAACAAAAAATCGGCCGTGGCGGCGAAGAATGTCACCCCGGCGGAGAAAAAAGCCGCGGCCAAGGCCATGACGCAGGCGCCCATCAAACGGGGCGGCGGCGGCGGGAGAAAAGCAAAGTAGCCCCCTCGCAGGAATTCAAGAAGGGGGGTTCCGAGATTTACGTGAAGGAGGGGTAGTTTGCTGTCATTCTGAGCTCCGCGAAAAATCCACGCGCCTGCCATCCAGGCGGATTTCTCTCTCCCTGCGCTCGCTCGGAATGACAAGCTCTCGCGCCAAGACATGAAAAACCCCCGCCGGACGACCGGACGGGGGTTTGTTGTTCGGAAAAATTTTCGTTCGGCCTTCACCGGGCGCAATCGGCGCAATGCACGCCCTCAGTTTTTCGGAGTCTTTCCGGCCCCCTTGGCGCGCTCGTAATGGATGAGGCCGTACATGTACTGGGCCTCCTTGTCGCCTTTTTGGGCGGCCTTGCCGAACCACTCGCCGGCCCGGACATGGTCCTTGGGAACGCCCTTGCCGTCGTAGTAGATGATGCCGAGCATGTACTGGGCCTCGGAGTGGCTCTGCTTGGCAGCGCGCTCGAACCAGACGCGGGCCTTGGGGTAATTTTTTTTCACCCCCCGGCCTTGATAGAAGATGAGGCCGAGCATGTACTGGGCGTTTTTGTGGCCCTGATTGGCGGCGCGCTCGAACCATTTTTGCGCTTCGCCGTAGCTCATGACGGGGGATTTCTTTTCCTCTTTTTTCTCCGGGGCCTGGGCGAGAGAGGGCGCCGCGCCGGGGGGAAGGGCGCCGAGGATGAGCGAGATGGAGACGATGAGAGCCCACTGCCGCATGAGGGAGGCCCCGAATCCGTTTGAGAATGGAAAAACCGGCATTTCCCGTTTGATTCCTTGAATAGGCTTATTATAGACCATAACAGGTAACCGAAGCCAAGCCGCGGTTCCGGGTACGCATTCTCCCTCCGGGAGAACTCCCCCGGGAGAACTCCCGCCGGGAGTAGGCTGGAGGGAAAAACCGGACCTTATTAACAAAACCCCCGCCGGGCGATCTGACGGGGGTTTGTTATTCGGTGAAGTGCGATTGTGTAAATTATGACCGGGTGAGCAACCTGCCTGAATTTCTCCCCTACCCCCTACTCGGCCGGGTCTAGCCGCCCGAACCGTTCCAGAAAAAGGCCGGGTCTTTTTGCTCGCCGTAGCCGAGCCAGCCGTGCATCCTGACGAGGAGGCGGTTCACCCATTTCCAGCGGAGTGTAATCAGCCATTTGGCGATGGTGTGGTGAAAGCCCTTCCCGTGGTTGAAGGGGCACACCCGGATGCAGATGCCGCAGTTGGTGCCCACGTGGGCCCAGTAGCGGCGGCAGGACTCGTAGTTGGCGTACCATTTGAGGACGCCCGGGTTGCTCGAGATGTTGGTGCCCTCGGTGGTGCGCGGGCCCGAGGGGAGCGAGCCCACCGGGCACGAGTCGGCGCATTTCTCGCACACCTCGCAGAACTCGATCACCCCGAAGTCGCGCTGGTTCTTCACCGCTCCGAGCGGCATGTCGGTGATGACCTTGCAGAAGCGGACGCGGGGGCCGAACTCGGGCGTGATGGCGGGCCCGAGGCGGCTGGGCTGGGCGAGCCCGGCGTCGATGGCGAGCGGGACGTTGAGCGCCGTGTCGTTCAGCGAGGGAATCGCCGTGTAGCCCATCGCGCGGATGAACTGCGCCACCGAGCCCGAGAGGGCGGCCATGTTCGAATAGTTTCGGTGGGTTTCGGTCATCATGATGGCGGTCGGGGCCGTGGCCATCATGTCGTGGTCCATCCCGAGGCCCATGACGATCACCTGGTCGCACCCCTGGGGAAACTCGACGGGCGGGTTCTCCCCTTTTCCGTCCTCCCCCTTTCCGGGCAGGAAGTGGTTCGAGTAGACCCACCGCTCGTCGAGCGGGGTGAAGCCCACGAGGTCGGCCCCGAGGTAGCGGGCGACGCGGCGCACCTTGCTCTGAAGCTCGGCCGGGCTTCCCGCTCCGTCGATTTTCAGTTCCTCGGGCACCTCGCGCTCGTTCGAGGTTGAGAGCGGCTCCCAGGAGGTGAAGCCCGAGTTGGGCCGGTTGATCCCCGTTCCGAACGATGAGACGACGGCCATCGCCCCGGTGTCGAAGGCGAAGTCCAGGTGCCCGAAGCCCCGGTCGCGCTTTTCGATGTGCTCGGTGATGGACCGGTTGCTCCGCTCGCCGTAATCGTCGAGCGCCGGGTCCCACGCCGAGCGCATGATGACGTTGTTCTTCTGGTTGAAGCGCCGGTACCCCGGCCCGACCTCGTAGTTGACCGCCATCCCTATCTCCCTCCCGCACATCGCTTATATGTTATCGAACAAACCCGTTGAACGACGCATTGAGGATATTTTACTCCTGTTTAAGGGAGAGCGCAAAACACCCCCGCCGGGGGAGCGGGAGGGAAAACTTGGTATTAAAACCCCCGTCCGGAGGACTACGCCTCGAGCTCTTCGGGCGCGACGGGAAGCCGCACGGCCTCGCCGCGCCTGGCCGAAAGGTCCATGGCCTTCGAGATGACCAGATTGCGGTGCCCGTCGGCGGCGGTGGCGTGCGGGGTGTCGCGGTCGGTCTGTACGCGGGTGAGCCAGGTCAGGGTTTCGTCCCGGATGGGCCCCCAGTGCTGGCCGAAGGCGAAGTCGCCCGCGGGGTAGCTTTCGAGAAAATCGACGTTTCGCCTGATGTCGGGGGTGTA
>JAVEPB010000044.1 GCA_030922375.1 bacterium
CGTTCCCCCACCCCACCCCTCCCCCGGCGGGGGAGGGAGATGAGAAATTTCCCTCCCGGCGGAAAGGGGAGCGACGAAGGCTGGAGAATTTTGGGCAAATGGCCAAACCCCCGCTTTCAGAGAACATGAAGGCCCGCTCGCGCGAACTTCGGAATGAACCGACCGAGGCCGAGAAAAAGCTTTGGGCTCATTTGCGCCGCGTGCAGCTTGGCGCCAAATTCCGCCGCCAGCATCCGCTTGGCCCGTTCATCCTGGATTTTTATTGCCACGGTGCGAAATTGGCGGTGGAGGTGGACGGCGGCGGTCACTCCGAGAAGGAGCAGGCGGAGTATGACGCCGAAAGAACCGATGCGTTGTCCGCCGAGGGAATTCGGGTTTTGCGTTTCTGGAACAGTGAGGTGATGGAAAATATCGAGGGTGTTCTGGAGAAAATCCGCGAAGCGCTGGAGTGAGGGAGAGCGCTCAGAATGACAACCAAGGACCAGGAATAATAGCCAGGATCTCAATAATCACCAGCCGCAGTGCCGCTACAAAGGGGGGGAGTGAGGATGATGGCCAAGTGGATTAGACGCTTCAGGACGCTTCCGGTGCCGCTGCTCTACGCCCACGTCCTGGCGAAGTCGCTGGGCGGGGTGGGGCTCGGGTTTTTGATCGCGGGCTACGCGGGGGGCGACTGGACGCGGGCGGGCTGGTGGCTGATCGCCGTTTCGGTCGCGATCTCGATTCCGAGCAACCGGCGGATTTTGATGGGCTGAGGGAAGTTTTTTTGATGAACGGGAGAGAACTTGAGGACACGAAAAACTTGAAAGACAGGAAAAAAATTGAGCCAATCTGACGCGCGGGCGCCCGAGGCCCGCTGGGGCTGGGTGATGGTGGCGGTGGCCGGAACCTTCATGATGATTTCGGTGGGCTCGATGTCCGCGCTCGCGGTGTTCATGAAGCCGCTCACCGCCGAGATGAGGTGGCTCCGGGGGGAGACCTCTTTCGCCTACCTGACCGCCGCGCTCGTCCTGGGCGGGGGGGGGATCCTGATGGGCCATCTCTCGGACCGCTATTCGGCCCGCCCGGTGGTGGTGGCGGGGGCCGTGGTGGTGGGGGCGGCCTTCCTGATGCTCGCCCGGCAGGGGGGGCTCGCGCAGTTTTATGCGCTCTCGGCGCTGATGGGCCTTGGGGTCTCGGCTTTCCAGGCCCCGCTGCTCTCGAGCGTGGGCAACTGGTTCACCAGGAACAAGGGCCTTGCCATCGGGGCCGCCTCGGCCTGGGGCGGTCTCGGGAACGGGGTTGTTCCCTTCGCCGCCGGTTACCTGATCACCCGGTTCGGCTGGCGAGGGGCCTACTCGGCGCTGGGGATATTCGTGCTGGCGGTGATGGTCCCGGTGGCGCTCTTGATCAGAAGGCCGCCCATGGGGGCGGAGGCCCACGAGGGCGGCGGCGCCCCGAGCGGTGCGGAAGAGGCCGGCCCGGAACCGGGCGCCGCCGCGCCGGGCGCAGTCACGCTTGAGAAGGGCCCAATGCTCGACCCCTGGCTCGCTACCTTCTGGATCGGCACGGCGGCGGTTTTTTGTTGCACGGCGATGGCGACCCCGCTCCTGCATGTGGTGTCGCTGGCCCAGGACCGAGGCCTCGGCGCCCAGGAGGCGGCGGGGATTTTACTCCTCATCTCGATAGGCAGTTTTTTCGGGCGAATCGGCTACGGGCGGCTCGCCGACATCATCGGGGGGCTCAGGGCCTACATGGTTTCATCGGCGATGCAGATTCTTCTCGTCTTCTGGTTCACGCGGTTGAGCTCGCTCGCCGGTTTTTATGCGCTCGGCCTCGTCTACGGTCTTTTTTACAGCGGTCTGATGATCTGCCTCGTCATCTGCGTGAGGGAGTTCGTCCCCATCGAGCGGCGGGGGGTCTCGACGGGCGTCGTTTTCTTCTGCGGCTGGCTCGGGATGGGGCTCGGCGGCTGGCAGGCTGGTTTCTTTTTCGACGTGACGGGCGCCTACACGGTTTCTTTCGCGAATTCGGTGGCGGCCGGGACGATCAATCTTTTGATCCTTTACTCCCTGAAGCGCCACATCGCGCGGCGGGAGTTTCATCTATCGAACGCGGAGGCCGCGGCCTGAGACGGGGGCTTGAAGCTGGGGCTTGAAGCTGGGGCATGAGATCGGGGCTCGAGGCTGTGGCCTAGGCGGCAACTTGAGTCTGAGACCCGAGACGGGCGGAGAAAACAACAAGAATGCCGAAACGAACGGACATCCGGAAAATCATGGTCATCGGGGCGGGCCCGATCGTCATCGGACAGGCGTGCGAGTTCGACTACTCGGGTACCCAGGCCTGCAAGGCGCTCCGGGAGGAGGGCTACGAGGTTGTCCTGGTGAACTCGAACCCGGCGACGATCATGACCGACCCGGAGACGGCCGCGGCGACCTACGTCGAGCCGGTGACGGCCGAGGTGGCCGGGAAGATTCTGGAGAAGGAGCGGCCCGACGCCCTGCTGCCCACGATGGGCGGGCAGACGGGCCTCAATACGGCGGTCGAGCTCGCCGAAAGCGGGGCGCTCGACCGGCTGGGCGTCGAGCTCATCGGGGCGAAGCTCCCGGCGATCCGGTGCGCCGAGGACCGCGAGCTTTTCAAGAAGGCGATGGGGGAGATCGGGCTCAATGTCCCGAGGAGCCGGACCGTCAACTCGGTCGAGGAGGGCCGTCGGGCGGCGGCGGACGTCGGCTTTCCGATGATCCTCCGGCCCGCGTTCACGCTGGGCGGAAGCGGGGGGGCGGTCGCCTGGCGGGAGGCGGAATTCGAGGGCCTCCTCGCATGGGCGCTCTCGGAGAGCCCGACGAGCCAGGTGTTATTGGAGGAGAGCGCGCTGGGCTGGAAGGAGTTCGAGCTCGAGGTCATGCGCGATCTGGCCGACAACTGCTCGATAATCTGCTCGATAGAGAATTTCGACCCGATGGGGGTGCACACCGGCGACTCGATCACGGTGGCCCCGGCCCAGACGCTCTCGGACACCGAGTTTCAGGCGATGCGCGACGCGGCGGTGGCGATTATCCGCAAGATCGGGGTCGAGTGCGGCGGCTCGAACATCCAGTTCGCCCTGGACCCGAGCGACGGACGGATGATCGTCATCGAGATGAACCCGAGAGTGTCGCGCAGCTCGGCGCTCGCCAGCAAGGCGACGGGTTTTCCGATAGCGAAGATCGCGGCCAAGCTCGCCGTCGGGCTCACCCTCGACGAGATTCCAAACGACATCACCCGGAAGACGCCGGCATCCTTCGAGCCCGCGATTGACTACGTGGTCACCAAGTTCCCGCGATTCACCTTCGAGAAGTTTCCCGAGACGCCCGCCGTCCTCGACACCCAGATGAGATCCGTGGGCGAGGTGATGTCCATCGGGCGCACCTTCCGGGAGTCGCTGATGAAGGCGCTGCGCTCGCTCGAGATCGACCGCTACGGGCTCGCGGATCCTGAGCCCGCTGCCTGGGCGGCGACGGGGGAGAGGGAGCGGGAGGCCGCGCTCGAGGAGGCCCTCCGCGTTCCGGGGCCGGACCGGATATGGCAGGTGGCCCGGGCAATCCGGGAGGGCTGGCCGCGCGGGAGAATTCATGAGGCATCGAAGATCGATCCCTGGTTCCTCGCGCATATTGAGGAGTTGATCGCCCTTGAGGCCGAGACGGGGGCGCCCGATCTGCTGAAAAACCGGGAGCGGATGCGTCTTTTAAAAGAAAACGGATTCTCGGACCGCGAGATTGCCGCCGCCCAGAGCGCCGCCGCTCAGGAGGCCTCCGCCCCGGGGACCACCGAGAGAGCGGTGCGCGAGGCGAGGTGGCGCATGGCGGTGCGGCCGGTTTTCAAGCAGGTGGACACCTGCGCGGCCGAGTTCGAGGCCCACACGCCCTACCTCTACTCGACCTACGAGCAGGAGGACGAGGCCCCGCCCTCCGGCAAGGAGAAGGTGATCATTCTCGGCGGGGGGCCGAACCGCATCGGGCAGGGGATCGAGTTCGACTATTGCTGCGTCCACGGGGTGATGGCGCTATCCACGGCTGGCTATGAGTCCATCATGGTGAACTGTAACCCCGAGACGGTGAGCACGGACTACGACACGAGCGACCGCCTCTACTTCGAGCCGCTGACGCTCGAGGATACTCTGGAGATCATCTCCCGCGAGCGCCCCAAGGGGGTGATCGTCCAGTTCGGGGGACAGACCCCGCTCAAGCTCGCCCTCGGGCTCCAGGAGGCCGGGGTGCCGATCCTGGGCACCTCGCCCCAGAGCATCGACCTGACCGAGGACCGCGAGCAGTTCAGCCGTTTGATCGAGGAGCTGGGGTTGGCCCAGCCGCCCTCGGGTACGGCGACCGATACCCCCTCGGCCCTCGAGATCGCAGGGTCCGTTGGCTATCCGGTGCTGGTGCGCCCGAGCTATGTCCTCGGCGGGCGGGCGATGCAGATCGTCTTCGACGCGGGCGATCTGGAAACCTATATGAGAGAAGCGGTGCGGGCCTCGGCCGAACGCCCGGTTCTGATCGACCGCTTCCTCGACGGGGCAATCGAGGTGGACGTGGACGCCGTGGCCGACGGGGAGCGGGTGATCATCGCCGGGGTGATGGAGCACATCGAGGAGGCGGGGGTCCACAGCGGGGACTCGGCCTGCTCGCTTCCGCCCTACTCGCTCTCCGGAGAGATGGTCGAGGAGCTAAAGCGACAGACGAGGATTCTTTCGAAAAGAATTGAAGTTAAAGGACTTGTAAATGTTCAATTTGCAATTTTCGAGGACCGCGCCTATGTCATCGAGGTGAATCCGCGGGCGAGCCGGACGGTGCCCTACGTGAGCAAGGTGGTCGGAATCCCCTTCGCCAAGGTGGCGGCGCGGGTGATGGCCGGGGAGCGGCTGGCCGATCTGGGGGTCCGGGAGGATGCACCCCTCCGCCACTTCGGGGTGAAGGAGGCGGTTTTTCCCTTCAAGAAGTTTCCCGGGGTGGACGTTCTCCTCGGCCCCGAGATGAAATCGACGGGCGAGGTGATGGGGATGGCCCCGGATTTCCCGACGGCCTTCCTCAAGGCGCAGCAGGGGGCCGGAGAGGTGGTACCCACCGGCGGGAGGGCGTTCGTCTCCGTGCGCGACGAAGACAAGGGGGCGATGCTCCCCATCGCGCGGGCGCTGGCCGGGATGGGCTTCGAGATCGTGGCGACCGAGGGGACGCGGGCGGCCCTTAGTGAAAACGGCATCTCGGCCTCACTGGTCCATAAAGTGATTGATGGCGAACGGCCTCACATCGTGGACCGCATGGAGGGCGGAGAGATCGATTTCGTCCTCAACACGACCGCCGGAAAACAATCCCGGCGGGACAGCTATTCGATCCGCCGGACCGCCCTCCTCCGGAACATTTTCTATTGTACGACGATTGCGGCGGGCCAGGCCGCGGCGGGGGCGATACGCTCGCTGCGCGAGGGCGGAACGCCGGTCCGCTCGCTCCAGGACTACCATTCCGGAAACGCTCCGGCCCTCTCGGGTGAGGCCCCGCCAGGGACCTCTTGATGGAGCGATCATGCGGTTGATAGATCAGTCCCGGCGGCGCGTTTGGCGGTTTGGTCTTCTCACGGCCACTGGCCTACTGGCCGCCGGTCTCTGGTGGCTCGCCCCGGCCCAGGTTTATTCGGTCGAGGCCGCTTTGGCCCAGGCCGATCCGGTCGAGGCCGATCCGGCCCAGCTCTCTTCGGCCCCGGCGCGCCGGGCCTTCGAGGCCAAACGCTCCGGGGTGTGGCTCCGGGCGGGCGGGGAGGTGATTCGGATTCTCCCGGACGATCTCGATAACAGCCGCCACCAGCGGTTCATCATCCGGCTGCCCGACGGTCAGACCCTCCTCATCAGCCACAACATCGACCTCGCCCCGCGTGTACCGCTGCGGCGGGGGGAGCCGGTGGAGGTGAGGGGGCGCTACGAGTGGAATCCCAAGGGAGGGCTGATTCACTGGACCCACTTGGACCCGGCCCGGAAACTTCCGGGCGGGTGGATCCGCCACCGGGGGCTGACCTTCGGCTAGGTGGGAACCCACAGGGTTCCCCGTATCCCATGGGTCCCATCCGCCAGGTTTTCCCGTGTCTCATGGGTCCCACGGCCCCTGGGCCCGGCCACC
>JAVEPB010000045.1 GCA_030922375.1 bacterium
TCGCCGAGCAGGCGGCGGACGGAATCGGCGCCGCCCGCCTTGAGCACATCATCCACATCCTGGCCCCTGGGAAGATCCATCACCTTCAGGCGAATGGCGCCCAGCCCTCTACGATCAATATAGTTCTCACGCAAAACTTCACCAGCCACGAGTTGATCCGGCGCGCCAGCCAGGCCCAGTATTCTTCCCGCCATGCCTCCGGCGCGCTCCGAAGCCGCCTGGCCCGCCTGATCGGAGTCGAACACGAATATCAACTCCTCGGCGTGGGCGCGGAGCGTCCGAAGGTGTTCGGCCTTGAGTGCCGTGCCGAGGGGCGCGACGGCGTTTTGAATCCCGCTCTGCCAGAGGGCGATAACGTCGAAATAACCCTCGGTGACGACCGCCCGCTTCTCCGAGCGAATGGTCTCGCGCCCCTGAGAAAATCCGTAAAGCACCCGCCCCTTCCTGAATGCCGGCGTGTCGGGCGAGTTAATGTACTTGGCGGTCGCATGGCGGGCGTCGCTGTCCGGAAGAGAGCGGCCCCCGAAACCGACGATGGCGCCATCCGCCCCCAAAATCGGGAACATCACCCGATCACGGAAACGGTCATAAAACCCCGAGCCGTCCTCGCGCTGGATAGCGAGCCCGGCCCCCACCATGTCCTGAGGCGAGTAACCCTTCTGGCGGGCCGCCTGGCAAAGCGCGTCCCATCGGGCCGGAGCGTAGCCAATCCGGAAGGCCTCCATGGCATCGGCCGAGATATCCCTCCCTTTAACATAGGACAGCGCCCGGCTCCCTTCCCCGCCACGGAGGGAGACCCAATAGTAGCGGGCCGCGAAGAGATTCACCTCGTGAATCTTTTCCCGAAGGCTGGGGGCCGACGTCTCGCCGTCCTCGGTCTCGTAGCGGGAAAGATCCATCCCCTGGCGGTTCGCCAGATTCTGGAGCGCCTCGCGGAAATTCAGGCCTTCGTGTTGCATGAGAAACTTGATCGCATCGCCCCCGACCCCGCAGCCGAAGCACTTGAAGATGCCCATCCGGGGATTCACGTTGAACGAGGGCGTTTTCTCATCGTGGAATGGGCAGAGCGCCTTGAACGTGCTCCCGGCCTTGCGCAGGGGGATGTACTCGCCGATCACGTCCTCAATCGGCGATCCCTCGCGGAGCTGGTTCACCACGTCATCGGGTATACGGCCCATCAGGACGCTCCCTCATTCGAGTTGGGACGCGGCGTCATTTCCACCATCGTCACACCCCAACCGCCCTCTTCGGGACGGGCCCAGCCATAGCTGGCCACCAAAAAACTCTCCTCGAGCAGTGTCGTGATAGCGCCCGAGAGCGCTCCCTCTCCCTTGCCGTGAACGATCCTCAGGCTCCTCACCCCCAGGACGGCGGCATCGTCGAGATACTTGTCGACTTTCTCGAGCGCCTCCTCCACCCGCATTCCTCGGACGTGGAGCTCGGGAGAAAAATCCCTCGAAGGCGCACTCGACTCGTGGGTGATCACCACGCGGGGGCCCTCTTGAGACGCGGGCGCGTCCACAACCTCAACGGCGGACATCGCCAACCGAAGGGATTTGCCCACGACTTCCACCGAGATCATCTCTCCCCCATGGAGAGAACGAACGATCCCGGAGGTTCCCGTCGCCCGAAGGCGCACCGTATCGCCCAGCCGAATGAAGGGAAGAGGGGACTTTTCCACGGTCTCCTCCCGCACGGGCAGGGCCTTATCCATCCGCTCCCTGAGACCACTGATTTTCTCGCGTGCGATCTTCTTGGCGGATTCGACGTCTCCCTCGGAGCGGATATCGGCCAACAAGCCGTCTGCCTCCCGGCGAAGCTCCTTGAGAAAGGCCTCCGCCTCCCTCCGCTGGCGGGCCTCATGTTTTCTTCGGGAGTTCCTGAACCCAAAGCGCTCGGACCTGAATTGCCGCCAGCGCGAGGTGAGCTTTTTTTCCTTTTCATCAAGTTCGGATTCCTGATCCGAGAGGCGGGCCATAATTCTATCCACCTGGACGAGCCCGCCGCTCAGAAGCTCCTTCGCCCGCTCGAGTATCCGCGAGGGAAGCCCCAGCCTCTCGGCCACGGCCATCGCGTTGCTGGGACCCGCCGCCCCCAGCCGGAGCCGGTAGGTGGGCGAGAGGTCGCCGGGGTCGAACTCGACCGAGGCGTTCATCGCCTCATCGGTCTCATAGGCGTAGTGCTTGAGCGCGTCGTGATGGGTGCTCACGAGGGCGAGCGCACCGCTCCGGGCAAGGTGCTCGAGTACGGCGACCCCGATGGCGGAGCCCTCGGCGGGGTCGGTTCCCGAGCCCAGTTCGTCGAGAAGAAGCAGGCTTCCCTCGCCAGTCTCGGCGACGGCTACCGCGATGCGCGTCATGTGGCCCGAGAAAGTGCTTAGATTCTGCTCCAGATTCTGCTCGTCGCCGATGTCCGCGAACAGCGAGCGCACCAGCGGAAGCTCGCTCGCCGGAGACGCCGGAATTTGAACGCCGATCTGGTTGAGCGCGATCGACAGGCCCACCGTCTTTAGCGCGACGGTTTTTCCGCCCGTATTCGGCCCGGTGATGATTAATTGCCGGACAGGGCCGCCGAATGAAACGTTGATCGGGACCACATCGCCGGGGGGCATCCCCCCCGCGCCAGCGGCCAAAAGCGGATGACGCGCCTCGCGGAGGACGACCCTGCCCTTCTCGTTCAGCGACGCCCTCTCGCCCCGCCAACTCCGGCCCAGTCCTGACTTTGCCTGGATGAGATCGAGGTCCACGAGCCTGCGGGTCAAATCGGCGAGCGGCTCTCGGCCCTCGGCCGCCTCGGCGGAAAGCTCGCGGAGGATTCGGTTCACCTCCTCGCGCTCGGCCTCCCGCGCCTCGGTCAGCGCATTGTTCAGCGGCACGGCCGTGAGGGGCTCGACAAAGAGCGTCTCTCCGCTCGCGGAGCGATCCTGAATCACGCCCTCGAACCAGCGCCTGAAGTTTGTTTTCGCCGGTATAACGTAGCGATCCCGCCGCTGGACAATGAGGATCTCCTGAATCGCACTCTCGTGGGCCGACATGACCCGTTCGAGGGCCCGCCGAATCTCCCCGCGGAGGGAGCGAATCCGTGAACGGGCCGAGCGCAGCGCGGGGCTCGCATCGTCCCGAACCTCGCCGCGCTCGTTCAGCGTCTTTCGGATACGGGATGCGAGGGGACGCAGGAGGTCGGCCCCGGACATCTTCACCGAGAGGCGGAGCAGCTCATCGCGCTGGCCCTCGAGGTATTTCGAAACATCCGCGGCGGTAGAGAGCAGCGAGAGAATCTCCAGCAGCCAGAGCGGCTCGAGCACCCCGCCCCTGGCGCGAATTTCCTCGAACCAGGGCGCTGGATCCTCGAAGGCGGCCAGGGGAATCCGCTCCCCGCTTTCGGCAAGCCCGGAGGCTTCGCCGGTCTCATCCAGCAGGCGGCGAACCTCCCATGCCTCGTCGGCCGGTCTCAGGCCGAGGGCCGTCCGCCGGGCGGGCGCGGAGATACACCTCTCGGCGATTAGCCCGAGGGTCCCCGGGTACTCGATTGCCTGAAGGGTTCGGTCATCCATCAGGTGCGTTCTCTTTTAAGATGCAGGTGAAAGCGGACCCCCGGCTCTGCGGCCGGGAAATGGCGGAGCGGCCATCGAAGTTTCTAGCGGCTCGGGTGAATCACCCCCGGAGGGGGGCACTCCGAACGTCCGGGCAACAGAGCCCGGAGCGGGCCACGATACCCGGCGCGGGCAGAGCCCTCATTCGGGATTCAGGTACAAAACAAAGGGACAGCTTCCGCCATCCCTTCTCCTTTAACTTCAACTACTTAAAAGAAATTACCTATACCGGGCCGGCCCGCTGAAAACACGGAG
>JAVEPB010000046.1 GCA_030922375.1 bacterium
GCACAACGGAGACGTCTATTCGTGCGATCACTATGTCGAGCCGAGCCATCTACTGGGTAATACCGGGACAACGCCCCTGCTCGAAATCGTGGGTTCGGACCGCCAGCGGGCGTTCGGCCTCGCCAAGCGGGAGGCGCTCCCGCGCTACTGCCACGAGTGCGAGGTCCGCTTCGCCTGTAACGGCGGGTGCCCGAAGGACCGATTCATCAAGACGCCCGGCGGTGAACCGGGCCTGAATTATCTCTGCGAGGGGTACAAGATTTTCTTCGGGCACATCAACGGGCCGATGCGCTTCATGGCGGGCGAACTCGCGGCCCGGCGGCCGCCGGCGAACATCATGCGCCAGATGGGGCTGGAGGACGAAGCGCGCCTGGAGCGGGAATACGCCCATGCCGGGCGAAACGACGCCTGCCCCTGCGGGAGCGGGAAAAAATTCAAGCACTGCCACGGTAGGTGATTTGGGCCGCGGGCGCTGATCAGTGCCGTAGGGGGATCAACACCCCGCACTTCTTCCGCCGTCCACGATGATGTGCTGTCCGGTGAGATAATCCGAGGCCGGCGAGCACAGGAAGACCGCCGCCCCGGCGACATCCTCGGGCTCCCCCGCCCTTCCCGCCGGTGTGCGCGAGATGACCTCGGCCATCTTTTCCGGATTGGCGTAGAGCCCCTCGGTCAGCGGGGTGCGGGTGAGCTGGGGCCCAAGCGCGTTCACCTGGATGCCGTGGGGGCCCCATTCGACCGCCATCGCCCGTGACATCGCGACGATCCCGCCCTTGGCGGCGATATAGGCCGATTGGTTGGGTACGGCGAGCTCGGCCAGGATCGAAGTGATGAAAAGGATTTTTCCGCCCTCCCCCCGGGCGATCATCGCCCGCGCCGCCGCCTGGGCGCAGGCGTAGGCCCCCCGCACATGAACCCCGAGGAGTTCGTCCAGCTCTTCGGGCGTCGTTTCGAGAGCGGGCTTCACAACAAGGCGGCCCGCGCAGGTCACCATCGCGTCGAGACGGCCGTAATCCTCGGTGATCCGCTCCACCAATCCGTTCACCTCATCCGGCGAGGTGACATCGCAGGGCATGAACCGCGCGTCGAGGCCTTCTTCCTTTAACAGGCCCGCCGCCGCCTCGCCCCGCTCGCGCGAGCGGCTTGAGAGAATCACCCGCGCTCCGGCGGCCGCCAGCGCCCGCCCGATCGTGAGCCCGATCCCGGTGGCACCGCCCGTGACGACGGCCACCCGGCCATCCAATGAAAACGGCGCCATTCCGGACTCCTCTTTCAGCGTTTCGGCCATTCGTGAATCTCCGCTTGTTGCCGCGACTCCGGAAATTGTTAAAGAGAATGCGATGCGTCCCGCGTGTAGCGCTCGAGGCGGTCCCGGGTCTCGGGGCCGAAGCCCTCGAACATCTCCACCGTGGCGCGTTTACTCCCCTCGACGGCGGGCTGGTCGAACGGGTTCACCTCCCGGAGGAGGCCGCCGTACACCGCCGCCCACTGCCAGAGCGCGATGGCCGAGGCCACATCCTCTGCGCAAAGGGCGTCGAGGGTGAGAACCATGTGGGGCACTCCCCGGCTCTCCGCCTCTGCGGCCACCCCGGCGTGCTCGAGATCGAGGAATTCCCCCGCGCTCACCCCGCCGCCCAGGGTGAAATCCTCCTCGCTCGTGCGCACCCGGAGGCTCAGGCCAGCGATATTCTCCCGCCCGCCGAAGTAGCGCTGGTTGGTGTGGTGCTGGCTCTCGGGGCCCTCGGCGAAGAGCAGGGTCTGCCCGCGCCCCTCCTTGCAGTAGCTCTCGTGAACGAGTTGTACGGCGAGGGCTCCCACACCGGAGAGCGCCCGGCGGTAGATCGGGAAAAATATCTCGGTGCGCCCGGCGAGTTCGGCCCGCCAAAGTCTGAGGGCGAGCGCCTTGGCCATGTTCTCTCCGGGAGGGGTCTCTGAGCCGAGCCGCCCGTGAGCGGCCCCGAAGGCGGCATCGAGCGCACGAGGCGTCTCCGCGCTGTCCAGGGCGAGGGCGAGAGGAAGCAGCGCGTTGTTCTGCCCCGCCGTGAACCGCCCGCCCACCTCGGCCGGATGAGGAAAGCGCTCGAGCCTTTTCTCCTCGATGATGGCGGCGAGTTTACTCGGTCCCGGGGATATCACCGCCAGGGCCGGATAACCCGCGTTCACGAGAAGTTTCGTCTCCTGGACCACGTTTTCCGTCTCACCCGATTTGCTCACCGGCACGAGGAGGGTGTTCGTCTGGGTGAACCGCCCCCGGGCGGAGATCAACTCGCCCAGCAGCCCGCCCGGGTCGGTCCCGTCGAGCAGGTGAAGCCCTCGGGCACCGGGCCCGGAAAGCGCATCATAAAGCGCCCAGACGTTTCTGATCGAGCCGCCGTTGCCGATGACGACGATATGGTCTTTTCCCCTTGCCAGGGAAATATTAGCCTCGACGCCGTCGAGATCAGGCCACTCCCTCGCGAAAACGGGGACCGGCTCGCCGCCCTGATAGCGAGCGATGGCTTCGGCGCATGCGGCGGGGTCGGTGAGAAGCGCCTCGCCATGATCTCCAGTTGTGGCGGCGTCCGCGTCGTTATCGCGATCCGCTCGGGCCGCCTCGTCCCAGATTTTTGTGTAGAGATAGATCCCCATTTTAGGTCACCCCCCTAAAAATCCACGCATGCCAAAACCCGCGCGCCGGTATCTTTCGCCGTGGCGCTCTCGCCGAGATCGATCTTGTCGCCTTCATCTAAAACGCCGTCCACCTTCACCGGCCTCGATGTGTTTTTCGCGCGCATGCTGCCGACTGGCCGGATTCGTTCCTGAAAGTCTAGGTTTTCGATGATCGCCCTTTTCTTGAGGTGCGCGAAAAAGCGGGGAACCGCCCGTTCGGCGATGATGCCGCTGCCGCCGACGCGATGTAATGCCCGTGCGTGCGGATGACGAGTTCGATATCATCGGGGCGGGGTCTCGCCGCACCACCCGCCTTTTGAATTTTAAGCGATAGGATCATGAAAGACTCGCTGTGAAGGGAAGGGCTCCCGCCGAGTGTCCCGAAACCGGACAGCCCGCAACCAGATAGCCCTTATAATAAAGGGTTTACGCCCCCGTCTCAATCCCCTCCCGGCCGCGCCCCGAGGCCCTCGGAGCCGAGAACCGAAGCGATGAATTCCGGCGGAAACGGCTTTCGAATATTTCAACAAAATAACCTACACGAACAAAGCGCAGCGCGTATTTTCTTGGCGCCTGTCTTCGAATACAAATCGTGTTTTCGTAAACAAAAAAACTTCGGTGCTAAACCGACAATTCATTTTCAATAATAATCAAACAAAGATCATCCCCAAGAAAATTTACTTTTCGGTTTTAACGATTCCTTTCACAATGATTTTCTCATTTCTTGCGCAAAACATTCATTTTTTAAAAAAAATTAAAAACAAAAAACTTTGCTTTTAATCAAAATAACGCTTGACCTAACGAATAAATTT
>JAVEPB010000047.1 GCA_030922375.1 bacterium
AAAAGACTATAATGAGCAGCGTCCCCATAGAGCTCTGGGGAATATGAGTCCCAACGAGTTCGCATCATCGTGCCGGGCCCCTGGGGCCCGGCAGACCGGAAAAGTCGCATAGGACCCGGACCCGAAACGGGGGCATGTCCAATGGTTCCAGAACTCTAAGAGAAGGTGGTATCACTAACGGGGGCAGGTCAGAAAACCCAAGCCGGCACACATTGGCGTGGGCGACAAAAGAAGTGAGAGGGAGCATCGTAAAGCGGCCGCCAAAGAGCATCTTGATTCCTTTGGTGTAATGGGAATACGTCACAAAATCACGGCCTTCGCGAAACCCCATCTCCCGGAGATACGATTCAGTATTGCTCTTGGCCCCCACACCAACCCGGTAGCCGGATTGCAGGAGTTGTGACATCGATTTCACGCGAATGTCCGAGCGCCGTCTCAGCTTAAAAAAGTAAATTTCATAGGGAGATACCGTTCCGACCCATTGAAATTTATTTTCTCTTTGACTTGTCCGGGAGATGGAAAAAAGCATCACATTTGCTTTTTCTTGGGCGAGATTTAATACCCTTTTCCAAGGAAGAATCCGAACGCGGGATGCCGAAACCGGATATTTATTGGAAACGCGCGCAATTACCTTTTCTGCCAACTCCACAACGTAGCCTTTGGGCTTTCCGTCGACCATCATTTGCAAGGGCGAAAACTCCGGCGCGATGACTCGAATCCGAACGGGTTCTTCAGCCCAGGCAATTCCCGAAAAGGCCCCAAAAAGCAACGCGAAAACAATCAAACCCGAAATATTGCGCATAGTAAAATTCCCGACAATTCTTGCCTGATTCCTTTAGTAATCCAATTATAACCAGTAGGCTAATTATACCGGAATAATGCGGCGCCGCTCTTAATTTAGCAAAATCCGGCCTAACTTTCCTTCCTCGGGCGGTGCCTTCCTTAAAAAAATATCCCGTTTTTTCGGAAAAGAGTTAGACGGCGCCTAAATTTCGGATAACCCATGTGATTTGGCCCCGGGTTTCCTCCTCCGCGCATGGATCGCCTCCTCGGGGGGCGGTATAATAAACCCATCTTAACAATCGAATTGTCCGGCGGACCGGACCAGGATGTGTTCACGGATTTCGAGCGGTGAGCATCCGGCCGCGCGGATAAATGCCAAGCGAAGGAGGGGTAATGAGCCGCGAAAAAAGCGATATCAGAGACGGGATGCGAATCGACTGGGACGTGCCGATCAAGATGGACGACGGCATCGTCCTCCGGGCCGATGTCTACCGTCCCATCGAGGAGGGCAAGTATCCCGTCATCATGACTTACGGACCCTACGGCAAATACCTGCATTTCGAAGACCTTTACGCCGATCAGTTTCAGCGCATGTGCGAGGATTTTCCCGAGATTCCCGCCGGTTCCACCAACAAGTACCAGAACTGGGAAGTTGTCGATCCCGAGAAATGGGTGCCGGACGAATACGTATGCATCCGCGTGGACTCGCGCGGTGCAGGCCGCTCGCCGGGAGTCATTGATATTTGGTCCCTCCGCGAGGCCCAGGACCTGGCGATCTGCGTCGACTGGGCCGGCGTGCAGGAGTGGTCAAACGGCAAGGTGGGCCTCAACGGCATCTCCTACTACGCCGAGAACCAGTGGCAGTGCGCGGCGCTCCAGCCCAAGCATCTGGCGGCTATCTGCCCGTGGGAAGGAGCGGCCGACTACTACCGCGATATGGCCCATCATGGCGGCATCTTCTGCAACGGCTTCGTCAAGGATTGGTCGGAGGCGCAGGTCTACACGGTGCAGAACGGCAAGGGTACGAACGGCTATCGCTCGCGCATGAACGGAGATTGGGTGTCCGGGCCCATCACCCTGACCGAGGAAGAACTCGGCGCGAACCGCAACAATTTTTACGAGGACTGCCTGTCGCGCAAGCTCGACACCGACGGGTTCTGGCAGTCGCGGATGCCCGACTGGTCGAAGGTGAAGGTGCCGATGCTTTCGACCGCCAACTGGGGCGGTCAGGGCCTCCATCCGCGCGGCAACTTCGAGGGTTTTGTGCGCTCCGTTTCGGATGAGAAGTGGCTCGAGGTCCACGGCATAGAGCACTGGACGCACTTCTACACCGACTACGGCATGGATTTGCAGAAGCGCTTCTTCGGCTACTACCTGAAAGGCGAAAGGAACGGCTGGGACCAGCAGCCCAAGGTGCAGCTCCAGGTGCGGCACCCGGAGAAGTTCGTCGAACGCCACGAGAACGAGTGGCCCCTCGCGCGCACCCAGTGGACGAAGTTCTACCTGAATCCGGCCGATCAAACGCTTTCCACAGAACCTCAGGACGCTGCGGGCTCGGCCACCTATGGCGGATTCTCGGATGGCGTGACCTTCATGACGCCACCGCTCGAGGAGGAGGTGGAAATCACGGGCCCGATCGCCTCGAAGCTCTGGGTATCGTCCTCGACGAGCGACGCCGACTTGTTCCTGGTCGTGCGCGCTTTTGCGCCGGACATGAAGGAACTGACCTTCCAGGGTGCGCTCGATCCGCACACACCGATTGCCCAGGGCTGGCTCCGGGCCTCGCACCGCAAGCTCGATGAGAATCTGTCGCTGCCCTACCGGCCCTATCACACCCATGATGAAGTGCAGCCCCTCACGCCGGGCGAAGTGTATGAAGTTGACGTGGAAGTCTGGCCGACCTGCATCGTTGTGCCCAAGGGCTTCCGCATCGCACTCTCGGTGCGCGGTTCGGACTACGTCTATCCGGGGGATTCCAGCGCGCAGGTCGGCACATACGCCAACTGGAACGGCTGCGGGCTCTTCCGCCATGACGATCCGCGCGACCGGCCGGCCGAAATCTTTGGAGGAGACGTTACCCTTCACACCGGCCCCGGTCAGGCGGCCTATGTGCTTCTTCCCGTAATTCCGCCCAAGTAGACGAGCGGACAGCTGCCGGGAAAACAGGGAGGAGATGAGATGAGCGATGTGATGCACGAAACGGACAGTCAGTACCGGACGGAAATCCGCGAAGGCATGCGCGTCGAATGGGACGTGCCCATCGAGATGGACGATGGGGTCGTGCTGCGCGCTAACGTCTACCGGCCCGACGCCGACGGCGAGTATCCGGTGGTCATGTCCTACGGCCCTTACGGAAAGGACCTCCACTTCGAGGAGATTTACGAAACCTGCTGGGATCTGATGTGCGAGAACCACCCCGACGTACCGGCGGGCTCCACCAATATCCATCAAAGCTGGGAGGTCGCGGATCCCGAAAAATGGGTCCCGAACGGATACGCGATCGTCCGCGTGGATTCGCGCGGAGCGGGCCGCTCGCCGGGCTACCTCGAGCACTTCAGCCCGCGCGAGACGCGTGACTTTGCCGCCTGCATCGAATGGGCCGGCGGTCAGCCCTGGGCGAACGGCAAGGTAGGGCTGAGCGGAATTTCATACTATGCGGTCAACCAGTGGCAGGTTGCCGAGCTCAAGCCGAAGCACCTTGCGGCGATTTGTCCGTGGGAAGGTTTCAACGATTTTTACCGGGAATTGTCGTACCACGGCGGCATTTATTCGTCGTTCCAGCGCCACTGGTACGACAAGCAGATATTGCCGATCCAGCACGGTTACGGCGAGCGTGGTTTTCGCTCGCGCGCCAACGGCGAATGGGCGGCCGGGCCGGAGACGCTGCCGGACGAGGAGTTGGTCGCGAACCGGTTCGATCTCCACGGAGATTTTATCTCACACCCGCTCGACGACAAATTTTATGCCGTGCGAACGCCGGATCTTTCGAAGATCGAGGTTCCGGTTCTGAGTTGCGGTAACTGGGGTGGCGCGCCGCTGCACCCGCGAGGCAACTTCAACGGCTTCATGAAGTCTTCCTCGAAAGACAAGTGGCTCGAGGTTCACGGGCTCGAGCACTGGTCGCTGTACTACACCGACTATGGAAACGATTTGCAGATGCGTTTCTTCGATTGCTTCCTCAAGGGCGACGATTCCGGCTGGAAGGACCAGCCCCGCGTATCGCTGAACGTGCGCCACCCGGGCGAGAAGTTCGTCCGGCGCGGCGAGGAAGACTGGCCGCTCCCCCGTACCCGGTGGACCAGATTTTATCTCGAGCCGAAGGGCCAGCTCCTTTCAGCCGAACCGCCTGGCGGCGAAGCGGCGATCACCTATGAAGCGATTGGCGACGGATTGACGTTCGTCTCGAATCCCGTGGAGTCGGAGACCGAGATTACCGGCCCCATGGCGGTGAAGCTGTGGGTATCGTCGGATACCAGGGACGCGGATGTGTTTGTGATACTGCGTGTCTTCTCGCCCGACCTCAAGGAAGTGGTATTTCACGGCGCGCTCGATCCGCATACGCCGGTGGCGTCGGGTTGGCTCCGGGCATCGCACCGCAAGCTCGATCCGGCGCGCTCCGAGGAGTGGGCGCCGTTCCACCCGCATGATGAAGTCCAGCCGCTTGAGCCGGGCGAGGTGTACGAGCTCGACATCGAGATTCACGCGTCGGGAGTCGTGGTTCCGAAAGGCAGCCGATTCGCGCTGTCGGTCCGCGGATGCGACTACGTCTATCCCGGTGAACCGGACTCCGGCCTGTCCAACATGAAGAACGCTTTCACCGGTGTCGGACCGTTCCTTCACGACGACACGGAGGACCGGCCTGCGGACGTATTCGAAAACAACGTGTCGGTGCACATCGGGCCGGACCGGGCCGGGTACGTGCTGCTGCCGATAATCCCGCCGAAGTAGGGGGGGGGGAGATGGCGCCCTCCAACAACGCCTCTGCCTCCGCCTGTTAAAGGAAGGCGGGCTGAAAACCGGATTATTGGGGTTTCGATGGGTTGATGGATTAGGTTTTTGGATGCGTTTTTTGATACGGGTCCCCCCCCTGGATACGCTGGGCGTGTCCGGGGGGATTTTTTTGCGGAATTTTTAGTTTTCGGCTTGGGCGCGATCTCCCCTGAAGTATCTCGTCACACCGGGTATTCTCCTAAAAACCAGGGAAAACAATGGATTAGGACCGGAAAATACCCCGGAATCGGAGTGAAGTTGGTCTCCCATTTGGTGTGACCAATTTCACATTTTTTCCCCGCCAGCGGGCGCATACTGTTTGTAGAGAAGGAGGCTGGTTTTGAGGTTTCCGCTTTCTTCGCCTGACGAGGAGGTTCCGCCCGTGGACAATATCATGAGGAATTTCAGGGAGTTACCGACGGAATCGATGTGGCTCGGGACGGGCTTGAGGTGCCCTCTGGGAGACGGGAAATTCAAGGGGGATCGTAATTTTCGCCCTAGGGCGAGTCACGGCGAATTAAAGGCAAATTACAAAAAGCCGGCCCCCGAAACGCTCCGGGTCGGGAAAAAACTCTGGCTGGCACTTCGATTGACGCTCATCACGGCCCTTCCCACGGGTTTGATGGGATGGGCTGCGGCTTCGGCGCTTGACTCGGCTATCAGCATGAACTCGAGCCGCCCCCTTTGGTTCCTGCCGGTCTGGTGTCTCTGGTTTTTCGGGATGGCTTATACCCATATCGCCGGGGAGGCTGGGGAGGGCTCCGCCTCGGAGGTGTCCGTCCTTGAGGAAGGGAACTGGGTCGAGAGGGTTTCGGATGGCGACGCCGCGAGGAAGTGAACCAGTGAATTTAATTGAAACATGTGAATACCCTTTCCCGGTTGGTGGTAGGGAATGAATTCGAGGCAGGGGGACAGAGATTATGACACTTCGGGGGGCTATCCCCGCGATAGGTTTTTTCTCCAGAGATAACCGAAAGTCTGGCGCTTGGGTCGGTCTATGGCGAGTGGGTGAAAGATTCGATCTTCAATCAACAAGGAATTTGTTGTGTACAATATAAAGTATATGACAGATCCAGTGAAGAGCTTTTTCGCTGGATTTTAGAATCTCCTCTCTGATCATCAGAATCTTCTCTCTAATCATGTGAATCTTCTCTCCCTGTATTTTATATTCCTCCTCACCTTCCTGGGGTATTTCCCTTGATTGATTTATCCCCTCTTTTTCTTGCGATTTAGGGCCTTGAATGAATAATCCCTTGAGATTTGTCCTGAATAATTCTAACTTTTTGATAATTAATCAGTTAATTGAAGATAGCGTCGCCATAGACAGGGGGAGGGCCCAGGGTTGGAATAATGATGATAATATTATCTTATTATCTTGCATATTCCCCAATTTCGACCCATACTTTCAAGAAATGGGGACCTTGGGCGGTTCAAGCAATCCTTGTCTGCTCATTTTCCGGGTAATCATTTTGAGAGGTATGGCTGGGGCTTCGGATTCGAAGGGGGGGAAATGGCCCTTTATTCAAAATCGGTTCAAAACGCCGTAACCATTCTTACCTATATTGCCGGGGGAGGGGATGAAAGACCCCAAACCGTCCGTGAAATTTCGGAGGGGACAGGAATTTCCGCCCCCACGGTGGCCAAGACTGTCCAGCCGCTGGTCAAGAGGAGAGTGCTCAATTCCCGCAAGGGGCCGGGTGGTGGGTTCGTACTGGCTCACCCATCCGGCGAAATTAGCTTGTGGGTAATCGTTTTGGTGATTGATGGAAGGGATCCGTTCGAGGACTGTGTCGCGGGTCTGCCTTCCTGCTCGGAGGAGAACGTGTGTCCGCTTCACGAGAGGTGGAAGCCGGTCAAGACAGGACTACACGAGTTTTTGGAGAGCACCACCCTTGAGGACATGGTCCGGGCGGTGACCGAAACCAGGGCCAGTGAGATTCCAAAAGCGAGTGGTGGGCTCAAGCTTTTTACGAGGAAGAGCCTTCCTGGCTACCCCCAGGGGAGCGGCCGCTGAAAACACGCTATTGATCTTGTCTTGTGGAATCCGGTTGATATAGTCTCGCGTAATCCGGTGAAATTCGGATTGCGGGTGAAAAAGGTCCCTCCCGTGTTTTTTTCACTTTTAATTTCAAAAGGAGACGTTTTGATGAAGAAATGGGTCCCGGTTTTTGTTGGCGTTGTGGTCGTGGCGGCGTTAGCTGTCGATCACAGAGATGCCCTGGCGGCGGACGCCGCCGCGGGAAAGGCAAAGTACCAGCAGTTTTGCTCGGCGTGCCACGGGCAGAGCGGCAAGGGAGACGGACCGGCCGCCGCCAGCCTGAACCCCAAGCCCCGGGATCACTCCGACAGTAGCTACATGAAAACCCTCTCCGATGAGTAAATCACCAAAATCACAAAACTGGGCGGCCCGGCGGTCGGCAAATCACCCACGATGCCTCCGTGGGGGGGCGCTCTGAGCGATGCGGACATAAAAAACGTTGTGGCCTTTATTCGAACCCTCGCCAAGTGAGGCGAACCATGCCCGAGGATCGGAAATTCAAGGCCGCTGTACCCGATCAGTCCTACTGGACCGAGATGGTGAAGTGCCGCCAGAGCTGCCCGGTCCACACGGACGCGCGGGGTTATGTCCGTGCCATCGCCGAGGGGCGCTTCGAGGATGCCTACCGGATAGCCCGCGAGCCAAATCCGTTTGCCTCTGTTTGCGGACGGGTGTGCGCGGCCCCCTGCGAGGCGGCCTGCCGGCGCGGCGCGGTTGACGGTCCCATCGCTATTCGGCCGCTTAAACGCTTTCTCACCGAACGCTACGGTACAGAGGCCGAGCGCCCCCTGGGTCAGCCGACCGGGGTGCGTCTCGTGGTTCGTGGTCCGGAAACGTCCCGCGCCCAGAACCCCTGGGACCTCACGGCTCTCCGGCGGACCGGAGAAGCCGTCCGCGATAAAACGAAGGGGCGCAAGGTGGCCATCGTCGGCTCGGGCGTTGCCGGGCTCACGTGCGCGCACGATCTGGCCCTACTCGGGTACAAGCCGACGGTTTTCGAGGCCCAAAGCGTTCCGGGCGGGATGCTCAAGCTCGGTGTTCCCGAGTACCGTCTGCCGCGGGACCTGGTCCGGGCCGAGATTCAGGGGGTTCTTGATCTGGGCGTAGAGTTGAAGGTGAACAATGCCATCGGACGCGATTTCAACATGGCTGATCTCAAGGAGCAGGGCTTCGAGTCTGTTTTCATTGCAATCGGCGCCCATAAGAGCCGAAACCTGCCCATCGAGGGTGTTGAACTAGATGGTGTGTTCCGGGCGGTGGAGTTTCTGCTCAACGTCAACCTGGGATTTAAAGTAGACCTCGGCGAGCGGGTCATCGTCGTTGGCGGCGGAGACGTGGCCATGGACGCCGCACGCACGGCCGCCCGAGCGATACAGGCGGGACCGGACCACGAGGCTATCGTCGACGCAACCGCCATGTCGGGGACGATGGACGTTGCCCGGGAGGCATTGCGCATGGGGGCGCGGGACGTCCGGATGGTTTGTCTCGAGTCCTGGGAGGAGATGCCGGCCAGCACCCTCGAGGTAGAGGGTGCACAGGGAGAGGGAATCGAGATCCACCCGAGCTGGGGGCCTAAACGGATCCTCGGCGACGGCGGGCAGGTGCGAGGACTCGAGGTCCACCGCGTTATTCGCGTTTTCGATGAGCAGGGCAGGTTTAACCCCGAATTCATGGCGGACTCCGAGGAGGTGATGAGATGCGACTCGGTGATCCTCGCCGTGGGGCAATCGCCCGAGCTTTCGTGGATACGGCCCGAGGACGGAATTGAAACCCACCCGCGGGGGACCATTCAGATTGATCCCGAGACGTTGGCGACCACCGCTCCGGGAGTGTATGCCGGCGGCGACGTGGCGTTCGGGCCGCGCATTTTCATCGAGGCGGTCGAGAACGGCCACCGCGCCGCGAGTTCAATCCATGCGTACCTGACGACGGGGCAGACCCATGCCGAGGAGCGAGGGCGGTGGCAAAAAGTGGATCCCTTTTTCCAGTCACGACTGCGGGTCGGCGAGCCCGAAAAGACGTTGCCGGTTGTCCAGTCCGGCTACCGCCGGTTCGGGCGCGAAGAGCCGCCCAACATTCCCATTGAGCGGCGTATCGGAATAGCCGAGGTCGAGCTTTCATTTACCTCCGAGGATGCCAGCCAACAAGCCTCGCGTTGCGTTCAGTGCGCCATTAACACGATTTTCCACAGCGATAAATGTGTTCTTTGCGGGGGCTGCGTCGACGTATGTCCTTCAGCTTGTTTGCGGATTGTTCCGCTGTCGCAGCTTTCGGGTGGCGGAGAGCTCGAAGACCTCGCTCGGGCGCGCTACGGCGAGGGGCTTGAAGCTCTCGGGCGGGCCGATGGACTAGGGGCGCCTATGCCCGGCGCCGCGATGCTAAAGGACGAATCCGCCTGTATTCGATGCGCCATGTGCGCGATGCGCTGCCCGACCGGAGCGATCACCATGGAGCGGTATCAATTTTCCGAATCATTGCCCGCGCCGCCCGAACCGGTGGCCGGGTAAGAGGAGAGCGTGAACGTGAGCCAAGAAATTGAGGGTAGCCAGCCCGAAGAAATGGGCGAGGGAGCGCAGGCCGGAGTGTGGGGCCTATCGCGCCGCTCTCTATTGTCGATAGGATGGATCGCCTCGCTCGTCTCGATCGTCGGACCGGGCCTCGCCAATATTCGTTATCTTTTCCCGAACGTTTTGTACGAGACGCCGACTGCTTTCAAGCTCGAGAATCCCTCGGAGTATCAACCGAATTCGATAACCTTTGTCGAGGATCGAAAGCTTTTTATTTTTCGTGACCGGCATGGTTTTCGGGCGATGTCGGCGGTGTGCACTCATCTACGCTGTACGGTAAGCCCGTTCTCCCCTCCCACCGGAAAGGGAAAGGTTTCGACCAGCCGGTGCCCGTGTCACGGAAGCCTTTTCGATCAGAGTGGACACGTTATCTCGGGACCCGCCCCTCAGTCGCTTCCTTTTTTCCGGGTCGGTCTGAGCCCGGACGGACGGATTCAAGTGGACACGCAGGATTTTGTGGGGCCGGACATTTATTTCAAGGTTTGATGCAGAGGCGATAACGGGATTTCTCCGCCGGGTGGCGGATCAAAGTTTTTAAGGAGCCAATTAGAAAATGACACAGGCAAGGGAGACAGGAGGGAAAAAGACGATTTCGCGTCTGGGCGAAAAATTGTTTACTTCCCGCATGTGGCGTTCGGTTTTCCGTCACGGATATCCGGACAACGATCTGGACCGAATGCAAATGGTGGTCACGAACTTCTTCTTGCACATCATGCCGGCGCGGGTAAATGTCCATACCCTGCGGCCCACGGCGACTCTCGGCCTCGGCGTCATCGCGTTGTTCATGTTTTTCATCCTCGTCATTACCGGGGTCCTGCTGATGTTCTACTACGTCCCGTCGGTGGACCGCGCCTATTCGGACATGAAAGACCTTCAGTTTGTCGTCTCCTACGGGGTCATTCTCAGGAACATGCACCGTTGGGCCGCGCACGGAATGGTGGCCGTGGTTTTCGTGCATATGTGCCGGGTATTCTACACCGGCTCCTATAAAGCGCCCCGCGAGTTTAACTGGGTGCTCGGGGTCGTCCTGTGGGTGTTGACGATGTTCCTTTCCTTCACGGGCTATCTGCTTCCTTGGGACCAGCTGGCTTTTTGGGCCATCACGGTGGGATCGAGTATCGCCGCCTATCCGCCTTTGATGGGGGACACCATCCGATTCATGCTCCTCGGGGGTCAGGAGGTGGGGCAGGGCGCGTTGCTCAGGTTCTACGTTCTCCACGTGGCGATCCTGCCGATTGTGTTGAGCATGATCCTAGCCGTTCATCTTTGGCGTATTCGAAAGGACGGCGGCCTCGCCCGATCGAGGGAAGAGCGGCAGGGCGGGCATCCTACCTCGGCATCGGACAGCGGACTGTGGGACACCGGAAAGACCTACGGGTTGATGGCTCTGGCGCGGGGGGTCACCCCCGTTGTCGGGACCCAGGCGCCAGAGGAAGAAGTGACGGCATGGCCTCATTTGACGTTCCGGCTCCTTGTGGTGTTCGTCGGAACGCTGGCCCTGACCACGGTGGTTTCTCTTATTTTCGACGCTCCGCTCGAGGAGATCGCGAATCCGACGCATCCCCCGAACCCATCCAAGGCGCCCTGGTATTTTCTCGGGTTACAGGAGTTGGTCAGCTACTCGGCCCTGGTCGGAGGCGTCATCGTTCCGGGGCTGGCTGTCCTCGGACTGATGTTCATTCCCTACATCGACAATACCCCCGCTGGGGAAGGGATTTGGTTCACCTCGGCCGAGGGCAGAAACCTCGCCTGGAAAAGTCTCCTTGGCGGGGCGGTTTCGGCTCCTGTTTTAATCTTTCTGAACGCACAGTTCGGCATACGAATTTTGTGGGCTAAGGCGCCTCAATTCATGGTGGATCTGGTGAATCCGGCGACCTTCCTCCTCGTGGGAATGGCTGTCTATTCGAGCGCCGTCGTTCGCCGATCGGGATCTCGGCGCTTGGGCGCCATCGCCCTGTTTTCTTCATTTCTGGGGGCATTGATTGTCCTGACCATCGTGGGAACTTTTTTCCGTGGGGCGAACTGGGCTTTCATCCTTCCGTGGGTGCAGGGCGCATCGGGGCACTAGTCGGGCCGCGGAAATTTTATTAATAACAATCACTCAACCGATGGTTGAATTAACAGATAGGGAAAGACATGAAATCTGAAACGAACCCGGAGGCGGGGAGCTTAGGGCGATGGTATCTGGCGTTTGCGGTTGTGGGTGTGGTGTCGGCCCTTTTGTTCGCCATTTCCTACTGGCGCGATTTCGATCGTGAATGGCGGCAGTATCAGGACGCCTACGCCTCCGAACTCCGGGCCATCGTCTCGGGCACGGGCTCGCGCGAGGTGCCCAACCCCGGATACGTTTATAACCAAGTCGTGGTATCTCCCAGTCGTGTGGACAGATGCCAGATGTGTCACCGGGCGGTGGATGACCCGCGTTTCGCCAAATCTCCCCAGCCGCTGACCACCCATCCGAAGATTCCGGTCCACCCGTTCGAGAAGTTCGGTTGCACGGCCTGTCACATGGGGCAGGGCCGCGCCACCACGGTGGCCGACGGGCACGGCAAGGTGGCCTTCTGGGACGAGCCGCTCCTCCCGAAACCTTTCACCCAGGCGAGTTGCGGAGCCTGCCACAGGGGGGTGAAACTCAAGGAGGCCCCTCTGCTGGCCAGGGGGAGGCAGCTGTATCTGACGATGGGTTGTCTCGGCTGTCACCGCATCCACGGTGTCGGCGGAAAGCTCGGACCCGAGCTCACCTGGGTGGGCGAGCGGCAAAAGAGTCCGGAATGGCATCTCAAGCATTTCAGGGAGCCCAAGACCACCTCGCCCGGTACGACGATGCCGCCCTATAAGCACCTTCCGAAAAAGGACCTGGAAGCGCTTACCGTGTATATGTTGAGCCTGCGCCATGCGCCCGAGGGGCTCATCGCCGCGCCCACTACCATCCGCGCAGGGACGGCCGCAAAGGCCGGCGCAGGTAAAAAAACCAAATAAACCGGGCGGTATCCGGGCGATTTTCAGCCCCAATCCCCCTTTTCCCCCTCTTTATTATCATCGGGGGGCAAAGGCCCTCTATAATAAAAAAACTCTCGAATTTAATGGATGCGTTGCTGTTTGTGGGGGTTGACGCGCGCGCGATCAAATTTTCATCAGCATGGGCCGCATCCCCCCGGAAACTCTTCGCAAGGCGGCGCGGCTGAAAGCACCCCTCGCCGTCTCGCGCACTTCCCCGACGGGTCTCTCGTGTCAGGTGGCCAAGCGGCTGGGGATCATTTTGATCGGATATGTCCGCCGCGATAGCTATAACGTCTACTCTTCCCGGAATATACCGCCTTCTCGGCGGAGACGATGGCCAGATGCGCCGGAGACGGCGCCGCTCTCGGCGATGGCGAAGGAAGGGTTTCGCCTCGGGGGCTTTCCGAGAATAAAGGCGAATAATTATCCATTGAACGGGTTTGTCGGTTTATTCTTCCGGCTGAGAGGATCGGATAGCCTCCCGCGCGGCGGGATGCTCATTCGCCAGGCGGCTTTTTCTTTTTCTCTTCGTCCGATCGAAACGAACGAATCAATTCTTGCATCCAGCGAGGCATACCTTCGGTTTTCTTCTCGGAATCGTCCTTTCCCTCGCTATCTTCGCCTTTGTCGCCGGATTCCCCGGAGGAAGGCTTTTCGCTTCCGGCCAAACGGTTCTTTTTTTGATAAAGCGGATGCCAGTGGCTGGGATGAGAGTATCCGAGAGTTGGATTTGAAGAAAGACGATTCGGTTCTTTAGACGGTTGATGCGTTCCTGATCCGGCTGACATAATAAAACTCCCTGCGGTTTAGGTCCTTCGCGCAAGGAGTTTTGAACCCCCGTTTTCGTTCGGCAGGCCAACCATCAGCTCTTGAACCGGCTGATTTGTGCCTTTGCGCCCCCACCTCGCGGAGGGTTTGCCGTTTCGCGAAAGGACTATCATTTCGGGATTTTCTTGGTCCGCTCTCAGTAGAGCAACCCACATCCCGAATCTGTTATACAGAGGTTATATGATTCTCGAAATTGTTTGTTAAGGTTTTGTTAGGGGAGTGTTAAATTTTGAAAACTTTCGGTTTTCAGGGAATATTTCGAAAATCGCTCTCCATTAACCAGGCCTTTAGATGATCGCAGCGTTTTAACCGTAACCGGCTGGTGAGGGAAATTTTTTTCGAAACCGACAACGGCTTTGCGGAAAATTCTCGAGGGTCCCGGCATCACGATGGGTGTGGCAGCGCACGATCCCCTGTTGGCCCGTCTGGTCCAGAGCGCGGGTTTTGAAATGGTCGCGGTCTCGGGCAACGCCGTTGCAGCCTCCTGCCTCGGGATGCCCGATAAGGGATTCACCAATATAAGCGATATCGTGGATGTCAGCAGCCGTATCGCGGTTGCTGTCGATCTGCCCTTCCTCGTGGATGCGGATACGGGTTTCGGGAATGCGATGCACATCCTGCGCACCGTGAACGAGTTCGAGCGGGCCGGAGTCGCCGGGATCATCCTTGAAGACCAGGTGAATTATAAGAAATGCTCGATGATCGAGGCGAAACACCCCGTCGTGGCCGCCGAGGATCACGCCGTGAAGATTCGGGCGGCCTGCCTGGCCCGCCGCGATCCCGATTTCGTTATTATGGCGCGGACCGACGCCGCCGCTGACCATGGTCTCGACGAGGCCATCCGGTGCGCCCGAGCGTACGCCGAGGCGGGCGCGAACATGGTGGATATTCAGATTCTCGGGACGCGGGAGGAGGTGGCGAAAATAGCGGAGGCGAAGCTGCCCGTCCCCCTCAAGGGGAATATGGACGAGGGGAAGCGCCTCTGGGAGATTGACTTCGAAACGCTTGAGGCCGCGGGTTACCGAATCGCCTCCTACCCCGGCGTGGTCCGCTACACCGCGGTGAAAGCCGTACGGCGGGCGCTCGAGCACCTCCGGCGGGAGGGCTCGACCGTGGGAATTAGGGACGATATGGCAACGATCAAGGAATTTTTCGGGGCCGTCGATCTGGACCGTTACATGGAGCTTGAAAAAGAAATTTTTCCCTCAGGGGCGCCTGAATAAGGCTCCGCCGCTTGACACTCGAAATTTATCCTCGAAATGGGTTGAGGATGATCACGGCGCCTCCGGGCGCGGCATGTCGTCCGGCGGTGAGGCGACGATGACGAATTCCAGATCGACGTT
>JAVEPB010000048.1 GCA_030922375.1 bacterium
GCGTCGGCCGCGAGAACGGCCCAGCCCTCCCCGGTGCGGACCCGGACGATCTGAAGGCCCGGGGTGTGACCCCCGACGGGATGGACGGTGACGCCGGGGGCGATCTCGGCCTCTCCGTCGAGCAGATGGAGGCGTCCCTCGTTCTCGAGCCCGGCGACGTCCTCAATGTCGGTGATGAAATGGCGCAGGAAATGATAGTCGCTCTCGGGAGCGCGCCAGAACTCGAGCTCCCGCCGCTGGAGGTGAAACTCGGCGCCCGGGTAGAGGCGGGAGGCCGCGAAATGATCCCAATGCAGGTGGGTGAGGATCACCCGGCTCACGTCGGCGGGCGCGAGGCCGAAGGGCGACAGAAGATCACGCGGCCGGCGGTAATCCTCGAATCCGATATAGCGCGACTTGTGGTCGCCCTCGAGGAACCCGGTGTCCACGAGGATGGGCTCGCCTTCCCCGGGCACGAGGATCCAGAAAAAGTAGGGAACCCGGGTGAGGTGGCCCGGGTTGGTTAAATAAAGGAGAGTCGAGACGTCGCCCTCCCGCCAGCCCTGGCAAAGCGCGTAGATCGCATAGGTGGTCGAACTCAACGGTCGCTCCTCCATGGAAAACATTTGATATTGAGACCATAATTTTTTTTAATCCCCCTCCCCGGGGGATTATTCCTTGCCCAGCCTGTTCATCTATGTAATTATATTACAAACGCTTGCATGATATCTCCCCCTGATTGAAACGGGGAATTATTTTGGAATCGATTTTCGTAGCTGTTTTCTTCCCGTTCGCGGTAGCCGTCGCGGTTCCCCACTTCGCCAACCGCCAGAGATCCATTGCGGCCTGGATGGCGATTCTCGCCCCTGTGGTGAGCCTCTGGGCGCTTATCCTCCTGTATGGGGAATGGTCGGCGGGGGGCCGGGGGGCGCTCCTCTATTCCTTCTCCTGGATTCCCTCGGCGGGCTTGGACGTATCTTTCCTGGTCGATGGCCTCAGCATCATGTGGGGCTTCCTCGTGGCCGGCGTCGCCTTCCTCATCGTCCTCTATTCGAACTTCTATCTCCACGAGCACGAGGACCTGGGACGCTACTACGGCTGGCTCATCGCCTTCATGGGCTCGATGATGGGGGTGGTGTTCGCCGACCATCTGCTCACCCTCTTTATCTTCTGGGAACTGACCAGCGTCACCTCCTTTTTTCTGATCGGTTTCTGGAGCGATCGAGAGGCCGCCCTCTACGGCTCTCAAAAGGCGCTACTCATCACCGGCGGCGGAGGGCTGGCGATGCTCGCGGGTTTTCTCCTTCTGGGCCAGGCGACCGGAGAGTGGCACCTCTCGAAGCTGATCGCCATGAGCGGAGTAGCGGGCAAGGTCTCGCTCGCCGCCTTCGTGCTCATCATCCTGGGCGCGGCCACCAAGAGCGCCCAGTGGCCCTTCCACATTTGGCTGCCCAACGCGATGGAGGCTCCGACGCCCATCAGCGCGTTTCTCCACTCGGCCACCATGGTGAAGGCGGGAATCTACCTTCTATCGCGCTTTTATCCCATCCTCGGAGAGCATCCGGCCTGGGGATACATCGTCATCGGGCTTGGGATGACGACCATGATCGCGGGCGGGCTGCTGTCGCTGCGCGCCTACGACCTCAAGGCAATCCTGGCCTACGGGACGATCAGCCAGCTCGGGCTGATCGTCACCTTCCTGGGCTACGGGGGCCAGGAGGCCATCATCGGGAGCACCCTCCACCTATATAACCACGCGGCGGCGAAGGCGGCCATGTTCATGATCGTGGGGATCATCGACCACGAGACGGGAACGCGCGACGTCCGGATGCTCGGCCATCTGGCCCGGAGGATGCCGCGCGCCCACATTCTCGCCGTGCTGGCGGCGATCAGCCTCATCGGGGTTCCGCCGATGGGCGGATTCCTCACCAAGGAGATGCTCTACGGCGTGAGCATCCATCCCGGCGGGCCGGGAGAGTGGGCCGCCTTCTGGCCCTGGCTCACTCTCGCCGCGGGGATCATCACCGCCCTTTACCATCTGCGCTTCCTGGGGGCTCCTTTCTGGACCCCGGCCGAGGGAACATCCCCCAAGCCGGGCCACGATCCCTCCGCCGGCTTCCTCGCCGCTCCGGCCATTCTCGTGGCCCTGGCGATTGCCTTCGGCGTCGCGCCCGGCTTGATCGAGAATACTTTCGTGGCCCCCGCCGCGGAGGCCACGCTGGGCGGCGGCGGCCATCTCGATTTTCACCTCGCCCTCTGGCACGGCGTGAACCAGCCGCTCGTCATGTCCATCATCACGGTGGCGGCCGCCGTTTATCTTTACTGGAAGCTCGATTGGGTGTCGGGCGTCCTGGACGCCGTGGCGGAAATGTGGAAAAGAGGCCCCGGACCGAACAAGGCCTACGACGGGGCGATCTTCATCCTCAAGGAGCGCACCTGGCCCCTGCTTTTATCGCTCCAGGACGGCAACCTCCGCCGCTATCTGCGCTGGTCGATGACGGTGCCCGCCCTCTTGCTCCTCGCCGCCGCCCTGTGGTTGGACTGGGGCGAGGGCATCTGGCCCGCGTTTAGCGGGGCGACGTTCATCGGCGCCTCGGTTTGCATCCTGATCTCGATCTCGGCGCTGGCCACCGCCCTGTTTCCGGGCCGGCTCCCGGCCATCCTGGCGCTGGGGACGTCGGGCTACGCCATCGCAAGCCTCTATGTCGTCCTGAAGGCGCCCGATCTGGCCCTCACCCAGATCATGATCGAGTCCGCCTCGATCATTCTTTTCCTGCTGGCCTTCTGGTTCCTCCCCGAAATCAAAATCATCCCCAAACCCCTCAGCCGCCGAGCGCGCGACTGGGGAATCGCCATCTTCCTGGGCGCCTCGACCGCCGCGGGCATGGCGCTCGCCATGAACTCCCATAACCTCAGAACCATCGCCGACTACTTCTTTCTCACGAGCAAACCCATCGCCGGGTTCCAGAACGTGGTCAACGCCATCATCGTGGACTACCGGGGCTACGACACCCTGGGGGAGATCACCGTATTGGTGATTTCCGGGGTCGCCATCCACGCGATGCTCCGCATCGTGGGCACGATGCAGGACGAGGGGGAGGGCCACTAGATGCGCTCGCTCATCCTTAGAACGATTGCGCCGATCGTGTTGCACCTGACGCTGATCTTCTCGCTATTTCTCCTGCTCTACGGGCACAACCAGCCGGGCGGTGGCTTTATCGCCGGCCTCATGACGGCGGTGGGAATTGTTCTTCAGTGGGTCACCTTCGACGCCGACGACGGGTGGCACCGCTACAACTGGCCCTGGGACCGCATCCTCTCCTACGGCCTGGCCCTTTCGGCCTGCGTCGGCTTGTTCGGGCTTCTTTCGGGATACTTCCTCAAGGGCTCGGCCTACGAGTTCAACCTTCCGTTCATCG
>JAVEPB010000049.1 GCA_030922375.1 bacterium
AGTCCCAACGAGTTCGCATCATCGTGCCGGGCCCCTGGGGCCCGGCAGGCCGGAAAAGTCGCATAGGGCCCGGACCCGATATGGGGGCATGTCCAGTACCGAAAATCCTCTCATTCAGCATGGACCGACGTGAGGGGGGCAGGTCAATCCCATCCATATAATGGAGAATCTGATCCTTCAGGGGTTTCCAGCTATCATGGAGAGGACACGGAGCGGTATCCGAGCACTCGGACAATCCCACCGCGCACCGCATGAACCCATTATCTCCATCGACGGCGAAGACGACCTCAATCATCGAAATTTCCTTGGGAGGCCTAGCGAGACCAAAACCGCCTTTGGGTCCCTTGACCGAAACGAGAATACCGGAGCGCACCAATTTCTGAAGCAATTTCGCTAAATAAGAGGCCGGCAACCCCTCGGCTTCCGCAATTTCCTGGGCCCGTATCAACTCTGAATCCCTGTTCACCGTGATATAAGTCAAAGCCCGAAGCGCATACTCACATGGACGCGAATAAATCATCTTTTCCCCCTCAAACCCGGGCATCCCAGATGGATTCGTGATTTCCAAGCCATCTAAGCGTGTATTTCCTCTCAGATCGGGCGGGCCCGGCCGGCAGTCCCCTAAATTGCGCGCAGGTTGCGCCCCTTTCCCCGCACTTCCAGCTCCCCCCCGCTCTCTCATCTCAAAGAGCCGGGTTGGAGGGCGCGCTACAATCGCGTTGCGGTGAAGCGGCTATTGGGTCTCGAACAAACTGCCCGCCGCTTTCGGCGGGGCCGCGCCAGCCCCGGCCCCAGAGGGAAGCTTCCTCCCTGCCTCCCTTGTCCATGACATGCTCGGCAAAAATCCGGCCCGACCGGGTGGTTCCTCCGTATACCCCGCAGCCCACGGCGTCTAAAAGAAATTTATTTATTGTAGAACGCAGATTTTCGGGAAGAGTGTCGAACGTAATCCGGCCGATGAAATGGGCAATGTCGAGCGTGGGTGAAGACATGACGCAACTCCTGTATGGTTGACTCAGGATTTATTGAAACAGCCTGCAATTTCGAGTAGTTCCCCCACTTCATCCGGCGAAAGATTTTCCAACGAATCGCAGAGAGCTATCAATCGTTCGGAAGCGGATTCATCTAGCTGTGACCGCAGGCAGCCCCGGATTTTCTTCAGATGTTCTTCCTTGGTGAGCTTGGGCGCTCCCCAGAAGTCTTTCGGGCCGTCGCACCGATCCCTGATTCTATCACCGTTATTGAGTGTGACCGTTATTTCCACATGCATCTTGTCCATGCCTATGGGGATGTCTTTGGATTGGACGAAAGTGATTTTGCCGAGGAGTTCCTGAATATCCGACTTTTGCAGGCGTTCGTCGGTGAAGGTATCGATCACGATCTCTCCGTCCAGAAGCGCGGCGGCGGCGACGTATTGAAAGCTGAATTTTCCTTCGATGCCAGTTCCGGGCGAAGGCCGGTTCACATAGTTCATGGCAGGGCCGACGATCTCGACGGATTCGATTTCGGAGGCATCGGAGATTTTCTTTTGGCTATCCAGCGCGGCGGTAATGGCGAAATGGGAAGGATATTGGGAGGGAAATTGTTTGATGGCGAAGCCGGGGTCTACCATGCGGTAGGGTTTACCGAAATTCAGAAGTGCTTCGAAGTCGAACTCCTCGAGGAAAAAAGCGTCCCGGTATCCGTTTTCCGCTTCAATGATTGAGGAGTTCCCCGTAAAGCCCCGTGCCGCGAGCATTGCCGACTCCAATCCCAACGAGGCGGAATAGCCGCAATGAGTGGCTTTGGTCATGGAGCCGATGTTGCCGATGAGGCTTCCCGCCCGGGAGGCGGCGATGCCCAGGGCGTTTTGCAGTTGCTCGGGGCTCAGACCGAGCAGATGCCCCGCGCCCACGGCAGACCCCATCACGCCTAGGTAGCCCGGCGGATGGTGAACAAGAAGCGCCGGTGCGAGGAGCATTCCTGCAACGTTGAGGCGTCCCTGTATTTCGCAGGCCTTGACGAAAGCGGCGGCGACCTCGCGGCCTTTCGCCTTTTTCATTTCAGCGGCCGCAAGGACCGAGGGCAGCGAGGGCGAGACCGCGTGGGTTGGAGGCATCCACATCGGCTCAAAATCGAGGATGTGGATCGAAATGCCGTTGACGAGAGCCGCGGAAACCGGATTGGCCCGAAAACCCATTCCGAGGACGACGGAATCGCCCGTTCCGCCGAGACTGCGAATATGATCCGCCGCGATTCGAGGACCTTCCTCGTGGACACCTGCGATAGCGACTGCGATGCCGTCCAGAATTACCCGCTTGGCTACATTGACGGCTTCCTCGGGAATAGCGTCCAGGTCTATTTCGGCGATAGTTCGACAGAGGCGCTCGGTGACGCCGCTGGGCCGCTCCGGAGTTGCCTGTTTATCTTGCATCGATCAATCGCTTCTCGCCGCGGAGGCGGCGTTGGTCCCGCCGATTTTTCCGAAGACGGCCCCGCGCATCAGCCCCGCGCCGCCGGGGTAGTTGATGTAGAAAAACCCGCCCGTGGCCTCGCCCGTTGCAAAAAGGCCGGGAATCGGCCGCTCCAGGTGATCAAGCACCTCTGCGTCCGTGTTGATGCGAATCCCGCCGAAGGTGAAGGTGATTCCGAGAGAGACGCCGTAGACGACATAGGGTGGCTCGTCGATCTTCACCGCCCAGTTCGTCTTTTCCGGATTCAGCCCTTTTGTGGCCTTCCCGTCCTTCAGGGTTGGATCGAACTCGCCTTCTTGGACGGCGGCGTTGAAGTCGTGGAGGGACTGTATGAAATTCGCCTTGCCGAAACCCATGCGGCCGAACTTTTCATCCACCTTTACGGCCAGTTCTTCGATGGTGTCCGCCTCGATGGGAACTCCGGTGCTGTAGCGGGGCTCGAGGAGCGGCACCGTCTTCTGATCGAACACCTGAAACGTGACCGCGTTGCGCTGTTTGAGAATTTCCCGGCCCATCTTGGCGTAGGTGTAAAGAACCAGATCCTCGCCCTCATCGACGAAGCGCTCGCCTTCGAGATTCAGCATCACCCCATAGAGGTAGGAGAGCCGGTTTGTCTTGTCGGTGAGATTGAGATCGCCGTAGGTCGGCGAGTCGGAGTCGATGGGCGTCGCGTGACAGCCCGACCATTCGCCATAGCTCTGCGCGCCGATGTCGATGGCGGCGCGCGTCAGGTCGCCCGTGTTGAAGCGGGTTCCACGCACCTTGACGAGGCTCCAATCTGGGCCCATGTAAGAGGTTCGCATCTCGGGGCTGGCTTGGAAGCCGCCGCTGCCAATCACCAGCGCCCGGCAGTTGATCGTCCGCCCGCCTTCGGGGCCGCGCACCTCGACACCCGCCACTTTTCCGCTATTGTCGGTCACGATACGGTGGGCCCAGGTCTCGTAGAAGACGGGTATATCCGCCTCGTCCAGCAGGCGGAACAGGTTGGCCGAGAGGCCCACGCCCTCGTGCAGGCTGCGAATCGCGCCGCCGGGAGCGAGCGTGACTTTTTCGGACCCGCTTACGCCGCCGACGACCCGGCTGAACTCGAAGGGCACGCCGAGATCGGCCATCCAGCGCACGGTGTCGTAGGAGCGATCAATCAGGACGTCGGTGAGCTCGGGGTCGGAGCGCCCGCCCGTCACCCGGGCCATGTCGCCCAGATAGTCGTCGCGGGTGTAAGGATTGATGATAACGTCGTCCGCGTTGTCGTTGTCCATAACGATGGGGAGGAGGTCGCCCGGGCCATTGTAGGTGTGCCGGAAAATTCCGCCGGTGAAGCGCGTGTTTCCGCCTCGGAGCGCCTTGTCGGATTTCTCGAGGACCGCCACGCTCGCGCCCTCCGCATGCGCCGCGAGGGCGGCGGTGATAGCCGCGTTCCCGGCACCGACCACCAACACATCCACTGAATTACTTTTAGAATCGCTCAAAACATGCCCTCCCCCGGCGCAAGATGGAATAAGCCGCAATATTCAAGAAAAAATCTAAGTTATTGATTTACAACCAGCTTTTTCAGTAAAGAGGCCGACGAAAACAATTTATCCGGCATAGTTACGAAGGTTGTTGAAATTCGAATTACGGCTCCTTGGACTCGATTAGGCGATCGGGAGATGTCATCATCCCTAAGACCAAGGAGCCTCCGATGAAGACAGACTGCCAGAAGAATATTTTCAAGCCAAGAGGGCCCGGAGATCGCCCCGGAAGGGCTGTTGCGCACGGTATCGCATGTTTTTCCCTCAATACGAGCCTTGAGATTTTAGGAGCCATGCTCGAGAGTGAACGCGAGGCTGTGCATGACGAATTACTAATCAGGCAGCAATAGGAGTCTGAGATAGTCCGCGGCAATGTGACAGCCATGCAGAATTGTTTAATTTTGCCAGAGTAGTCGTTCCTTTCCCGACGGATTCTTCGGGAGTTTTCAGATTCAACGCCTAGTGGACCCGGTGGTCGTTATAGTAATCCTGAAACTCTCCCAGCTTTTCTTCCAATTCGCGCCCGATCCAGAAAAGGGTCCGGTATAAAAATTTCCAACGTATGGTGCCGACAAGTCGTTCGGTAAAGGGAGGTTGCTGCCTTAAGAGGAGGTTTTCAGAGACGAGTACTTTCACGCCGCCAAGCGTGAGCACCTTGGCAATTGTGACACCGAGCGAAGAGCGAGGCGGCCAGGATGTGGGCGAAAACCAGGAATTGACTTTTCATGGCGGGGAAGGTTAGGAAGAATTGCCATTCGGCGCAAGGCGGGGGAAGCCTGATTTTCAGCTAGAATTACTAATTCGCCAAGCACAGGTCAAGAGGAGGCCGACTCTTCTCCCATCTCGGTGGCGGATTCGGAGATCCGCTCCATGACCTGAAGCCGGATGGATAGGTAGGTCAATACCACCCCGGCCACGAAAAGAGAGATGGCGAGCGGGCTTTTGAATAGCGCCAGGAACCAATCGCCCTGGTTGATTAGCAGCGCACGGCGCAGGCTGCCCTCCATCATGGGCGTGATGAGAAAGGTGATTACGAGCGGGGCGTCGGGGATGCCCAAGGTGCGCATGCCGAAGCCGATGAAGCCGAAAACGAGCATGATGACCACGTCGTAGGGGTTCCCCTGGAAGGAATAGCTGCCGATGACGGCCATCATGGTGATCAAAGGGATCACCAGGTGGCGGGGAAGCTGGCCCAGCCGAGCGTAGAGCAAGGCAAAGAAGCGCCCAATTGCCAGATTGAAGAAGTTGCCGATGAACAAAATGATGAACAGGGAATAGACCACAGTGGGATAGAGCTCAAACATCCGAGGCGAGGGCGTCGCCCCCTGAAGCATGAGGGCGCCTCCGATGAGCGCGGCCGAGGAGCTTCCGGGGATGCCGAAAGCGAGCAAGGGGATCAGCGTGGGACCCACGGTGGCGTTGTTGCCCGCCTCGGCGGCGGCGATGCCCTCGATAACGCCCGATCCGATTTTTTTCTCCGGGAAGGCCTGCTTGGCCACGCTGTAGGAGAGAAAGGCCCCCGCCGTGGCGCCCAGCCCCGGCAGCATACCCACGAACGAGCCCACGCCCAAGCCGATCGACATCTCCTTCCAGCACCGCAGGTACTCCCTAAAAGAGAGGCCCTCGGTTCCCGTGGTGAGCGCCTCTGCGATGGCCCGTCCAGTGGACTGGATCGTCTGATTCTCTCGCATGAGGATGACGAACTCCTCAAGCATCCGGCTCATGGCGAAGATGCCGATCATCATCGGAATGAGGTGGATGCCCTCTTCGAGCCACCAGATGCCGAAGGTGTTTCTCGAAACGGCGCCGATAGGGTCTGAGCCGATGGTGCCCACGAAGAGGCCCAGCGCCGCGCTCATCATCCCCTTGGCGAGGTGGCGGCCGCTGAGTGCGCCCAGCAGCGTCACCGCCAGGACCATGAGCCAGAAACGCTCCGAGGGGCCGAACTTGAGGGCGACGACCGCCAGAAGGGGTGCGATGACGATGGTAATCACGTCGCTCAGAGTGTCAGCGGTCACGGAGGCGTAGAGCGCCATCAGGATCGCTTTTCGCCCCTTGCCCCGCCGCATGAGCTTGAAGCCATCGTAAACGGTGGCGGCGGCCTCGGGGGTTCCCGGCGTGGCGAAACTGATGGCCGAGATGGAACCGCCATAAACGGCGCCTTTGTATAGGCCGATGAGGAGACCCAAGGCAGAGGCGGTGTCCATTCCGAAAGTGAGCGGAAGCATCAGGGCCACGCCGGTCGAGGCCGTGAGGCCGGGAATCGCGCCCACGCCCACCCCGATGGTCACCCCCACCGCCAGCCAGTAGAGCGTCCGGAAGGTGAAGACCAGGGTTAACGCATCGTAAAAGGGGTCTACCTGAAAAATATCCATTTCGCGCCGAACGGTTTCCTAATTTTTAAAAAGGTAAAATGCCGGGAGGAAGATCGATCCCGATCAGTTTAAACAATCCGTAGACCAGCACCGCGGTCACGGCTCCCGCGATAAGCGCGCTCGACCATGGCCTGAGCCCGAGAAAATAGACGAAAACGAACAGGAAAAAAGGGCTGACCAGCAAATAGCCTATCTCCAGGATCAGGTAAAAATACGCGCCGCACCCCACCAGGACCACGATACTGAACAAAAACCACACCCATCGCATTTCGTCCAGTTCCCGAATTCGCTCATTTCGGTTGCGGTCCAGAATGAGCGAGACCGTGCAAAGCAACATGAAAACGACGCCCGTAACGGGAAAGAAGCCGAGGGTGAAGCCGTCGCGAAGCTCTTCGTGAACCCATGGGGAAAATTGCAAAAAAGTCAGGTAGGCAAGCAGACACGCCGTCAGGAGAACGCCGACTCCCTGATTCGTCCTGATCCACTTTTGAACCGGGCTCCGCTCCGGGGGGAGGACGCCGGACATAAATCGACTCCTGTGAAATTTCCGGCCAGGGCCGCCAGAAGGGCCGGCCCGGGCCGAGATCTATCAACGGGAACGGGAATTATTTCTTCTTGAGAAGACTTACGGCGCCCGCCATCTTTTTCACAACGCCGGCGTAAACTTTCGCCGCCTCGGCCCTTGGAGAATAGATGATTTCCTCGCCGATTTTCTTAATCAGCCGCTTCACCGGCTTTTGCTTGAGCAATTTTCCGATTTGGACCGAGAGCTCGTCCGCGATGGCATCCGGGGTGTCGGGATGCACGCCGATCCAGCGGGGGAAACTGATATCTTTAATCCCCGCGTCCTTCGCCATCGGGAGCCCCTTGAACATTTTGAGTTTCTTGCTGATCTTCATGTTGCTCGAATTAATGATCGCCGAGGCCCGTTTGGGAACTAAACCCGCGCCAGAAGACGCTGTGATGGCAACCAGGTTGACGTGCCCGCCCAGAAAGTCGCTCACCGCTTTGCCAGTGCCGGAATAGGGAACCGCCGTCACCTTCAGTCCAAGCTGGTTGAGGATGAACGTCTGGCCCAGCAGGTGGGATTGCGTTCCGCCGAGGGTGAGCTTTCCGGGGTTCTTCTTGGCGTAGGACTTCAGGCCGTCCAAGGAGGCCCAGGGCTTCCCGGGAGCGCTCAGCAAAATAGAGCGGAACGAGGACACAAGTGCTACGATCTTGACCTGACTGGTTTTGAGAGGAGGGTTTTTCTCTCTCAAAAGGCCGATGATGGGCGTCGGACTGGCCATCAGAATTGTGCATCCGTTGGGCTTTTTGCTCAGCATATACTTCCACCCCACGACGCCAGAGGCGCCGGGCTTGTTCACAACCCGCATGGCCATGCCGAACACGTCGAAAGATGCCGAAGAGAGTATCCGCCCCCAGCGGTCCGTGCCGCCGCCCGCGCCGAAGGGTACCACCCAGGTAATCACGTTCCGCGGGCACTTCAGCTCCGCCTGGCCCGGACGTACCCCGGCAAAAACGAAACTCAACGAAAGAAATACAACCGCAAGAATTTTCATCCCTGTTCTCATGCTCTCCCTCCTTTCAGTAAATCAGGTAACTTCTCTCGGGTCCTGAATAACCACTTCGGAGACGTCGTGGCCGCCCTCCCGGCAGGCGGACCCAATCATTTCGGCCAAATCCTTTCCGGGAAGAATACATTCTTCACAGACACTATCCCAAAAAATGAGTTTCATGGTAATCGTGCCGTTTTCCCGGGAAGCGACGGCGAGGTCGGCTCCATCCGCCTGGAGCATCTTCCGTATGGGTGAGATCGCTTCATCGAGGGGGCCAAGATCCATGGAGGGGGTTTCCGGGGCGGACGTGGCTGTACCACCGCCCTTCTCCGTGCCGGAAGACTGAGTACCCGTCAGATGACGAACGAGATCGGAATAGATGGCTTCCACTTTTTCCTCGATTTCATCCTCAGTAGCCACGGCTACCGGGTGTTCGAGCATAACGAAAGGCAACTCCGGATATCCCAGCGCCCTCTGCTGCGCCTCGGCGATGGATTGAAACGCGGTGGTGATCACGCAGACGGTTGGAATCCCAGCTTTTTCAAGATTCACCGAGTCCTGGAGACTCCAGGAGGTGCAGCTTCCTCATTCTCCGAGGCCGGTGACGGCCGCATCTGCATGTTCGGCGACCGGATCGAGAATATCCGGACGGGCGGGCCGTGTGAAAAAGGGTTTTTGGTGATGGCGAACTTTTTTGACGCCCTCGCGTTCGACGAGCATCTCCCCGAGCCGTTGAAAATATTTGTTCAGCGGCTGGAGCTTATTGTTGTCTAGAAAAGCGACGGTTTTGCCGCGAAGAATGTCCAGGCGCGGTGAAAGCTCTCCCCCGCCAGGGAAGCGGTCAGGGGTGGGATTCAGGACGATGATGCCGCCGATTGGATTTCTCATGGCTCAAACCTCGATCTTTTCGGTGACCGCGCGGGTCCCCCAGCCGGGGATGAATACCGAATGCCGTCCCTGTCCGCCCGCGACGATAACCAGAATATCCTCGGGAGTCCGGACGATAGGGGCGAGGGATTCCTCGTTTTCCCGGTCCACCCATCTGGGCCAGAAATTTTTCTTGTATTCGGAGCCGTACATTCCGTTGTATTTGAGTTCCTTGAGAGGCTGCCGAGCTGTTTCCCAGAGATAATACTGCACGTCGCGTTTTTTCCAGCCACTCTCGGCGATGCTTGCGGCGTGTTCCGGGCAGAGAACAACCATCGTATCGCCCATGACGTAAAAATTGTTGTGCCCGGTGCCCTTCATCGCCCCGGCGACGCCGTAGAGAATCTGAAGCGGGTCTCGCTCGGCGTGGTTATTGATGTTATGGGGCGGCTCGCAACTAAAGGCCGTAATGGTGCTCTCCTCGGCCTTGAAGCCCCGTCCGGCATGAAACGGCTCCCAGGGGCTTTCCTCCTCGTTCTCGGCAAAGAGGTAGGCGTATTTCCCCGGGTGGCCGAAGGTGGCCTTGTCCGTTTCCCCGGGGATTCCGCCACCGAGGTTCATCATAATGAGCCTGAGCGCCCGGCCTATAGCGGCGTTCGCCCGGAATCCGCTGCCCAAGCAGCCAGCCTTGGAGTTAATTTCGAGCTTCCGGGCGATGGGGCCGTTGACCACGAAAGAGGGGGTGCTCATGTGGGTGGTGGACTGAACCCCCTTGAGATTGAATTTTTCGGTCAGCATGGCCTTGAGGCCGGCGATTACGACGGGGAGATACTCTGGTTTGCATCCGGCCATGAGGGCGTTAATAGCCACCTTTTCCACGGTCGCGCCGCCGTTTATAGGAGGAACGTAGCCGATGAATTCCTGCGGATCCCGGTCTCCCACCATGCGCCGGACTCCATCCGGGGTGGGTGGAACGATGGGCAGCCCGTCCGTCCATCCGTTCTCCATGAAAATTTCGATGGCCGCGATGGGATCTTTGACCGGAATTTCCTTCGATTCGAGGATCGTCATTTTCTTCTCCAACATCCGGTTTGCCCGGGGCCTGGCGGAAGGGCCCGCCCTTTCTATTCCATCCGATTGAGTTTCCTTGCCGCCGCCGAGAGTTCTTCCCGGAAATCCGGGTGGGCGATTTCGATGAGGGTATTCGCCCGCTCGCGCAGAGAGCGTCCCCTGAGATTCCTGGCCCCGTATTCGGTGACAATCCATTCCGTCTCGGCCCGGGGAACCGTTACGGTGGCCCCAGCGTCCAGATAAGGAACGATCCGGGAAACCCCGTCGCCCTTTGCCGTGCTCGGCAGAGTAACGACGAACCGGCCGCCAGGGCTGCGCGATGAGCCGCGGGCAAAGTCCGAAAGCCCACCCGTGCCGGATATTTGCCGCGATCCCAGGCTTTCGGAGTTAACCTGTCCAGTCAAGTCTACCTGCACCGCACCGTTAATTGCCACCATGTTCTCGATTTGTCCGATACGATAGGGATCGTTCGTGTATTCGATGGGATGAAATTCGATGGCAGGGTTACGGTCGATATAGCCGTATAAATTGCGGGTGCCGCGGCAAAAGCTGGTGACGATCTTCCCCCGATCAATGGTTTTTTTTGAACAGGTGATGCAACCCTTTTCGATAAGATCGATCATCCAGTCGGTGAACAGTTCTGTATGGATACCGAGGTCCTTCCTGCCGTCCAGAAACTCCGCAGTGGCGGCCGGCACCGCTCCGCCACCCACCTGAAGACAGTCTCCGTCACGCACGAGTGAGGCGACGTGAGCTCCGATTTTCTCCTCGACCTCGCCGATTAGGGGGCGGGGTTGTTCGGCCAGGGGATAATCCACCTCGATAACAGCGTCGGCGCATTCCAGTGGAAAGCGTACAGGTCCAGCCGTTTCGGGCGCCTGGCGGTTTACCTCGGCGATGACAGTTCGCGCCGCGCGTCGGGCGGATTCCATGAAACCAATATAAGCGCCATAGCTGCATGTGCCGTCCGGGGCGGGCGGAGCGAGGGAAACCACGGCTACGTCGAGCTTTCGGGGTTCTTCGAAAAATAGACGGCCAATCTCGTGAAAATAAGCGGGGGTGAAATCAGCGTTCCCCTCCGCCACGGCGTCGCGCATCGCCCGAGGCACCAGCATTGTGTTCAGGCGGATATGCCTAGCCATCTCGGGTCTTGTGTCCGGCGATTTCCCCAAAAGCCGCATGTGTATGAGCTCGACTCCTTTGAGCTCGCCGGCGCGCTCGTATAGCGCATTCAGGAACGCCAAGGGCGTGCTGGCGTTGGCGCTTATGGCAACCCTGTCTCCCGATTTCACGAGCGCCGCCGCTTCCCCGGGGGAGCAGACTTTTGCCCGGGAACAAAGGTTTTCCGTGGCGGTGGCCCGTTTCTTTGTCATCGGGCGATACTCCTGTTCTGGTTCAGCGAATCTTTGGGTTGTTTTCACTGCAGGAACGACTTGATTTACCGGCGTTTATAATTCTCCCATAGGCCCGACTGAAAATACTTTTTAGGGCCATAACTTCCGCTACATAGGCAGGAATGGCGCGCTTCCCGCCATTCGGAAATTAACGCTCCCTCTCCTCAAGAATCTCTGCAATTTCTACCGGCTGACCCCGCTCAGCCGAGCATAAGCCTGCCCGAACCACCGCCAGAACGTGAAGGCCCTCCTGGCCACCAACCTCAGGCGCACGGCCTTCTCGGACTGCTCCAGCGAAATCCTCCAGATTTTCTCTCACTTGCCCTTGGCCAGGGAATTCCTCGAAGGGGACATGCTCCATTATTTCCCCGTCTCGCTTTAGAATGGAAACACCGTCCCAACGGTCGTAGTATATGTTCGCTTCGCTGCCAAACGTGTTCAGGGATAATGTGAAGCGTCCTTTTCGGTTAGTCGGACTGATGAAACTGGAACCAAGAGTACCCAGGAGTCCAGATTCGAACTCGAGCCAAAGAACGGCCACGTCGGGAATTTCCGATTTCGTCATCACCTTACTGAACGCTGCCGATACTCGACGAATCGGGCCAAACAGATAGAGCATGTTGTCGATTTGATGTACTGCTACCTGCATCAAGGGCCCACCGGGGGACCCATCATTATACCACTGCCAGTCATTGGGAGTGTAAAAGAACCCGCGATCATTCGAATAATTGGCTTCGACCATGGCGAGTTCCCCCACGAACCCTTCCTGAAGCATCTGGCTGACGATGCGCAGGCCGCGCGTGAACCGATAGCTGGCATTCACGGTCAGCACGACGCCCGCCTCTTCACAAGCCCGAATCGTGGCCTTGGCGTCAGAGATGGTGGTGGTGATTGGTTTATCCGCACGGACATGTTTACCGTGACCTGCCGCCGCGATCGCTTGCTCTGCATGCAAGTTATTGGGTGTTGTGAGAATCACGCCTTCCACTTCGGGATGTCGTAATACTGCCTCGTAACTTTCCTCCTTCTCGCATCCGAATTTTTGGCTGAAGGCCTCTCGCTTGGCTGGCGTCCGCGTGAAACAAGTAACCAAATGCAACTTGGGCGATTCCTTGATTAGTTCCGCAGTTGTATTGGCCCAGCGCCCAAGCCCGACAATTGCGACCTTTAGCGGTTCGGCGTTCATAGATGTCCTCCCAATTTAGATAACCACACATCTAGCCTGTAGATGGCGAATTACAAATTCGCAATGCACAGCCCACGGAGAAGTCGATTCCCTATTCCGCTTCCAGCAAAGCAGAGGACGCCAGCAGACTTTTTTCTTTTAGCTTCTCGGGGAGAGATGTGAGCCTCGGGTCCATCGGGCAGCGGATCTGGCAAATGGCACAGGTGGTGGGGCCACTGTCTGTGTAGGCCATGGACTTGGAGGAAAACAAAAGGTCGGGAAGTTCGCTGAGGTTTTTGTAATGGTCGATGTTATGTCCCGATCGGCCGGCGGCACAGCCAAAGTGGCTCAGGCCGTTCTCCTCCGAGATGGCGTCCCAAGGGCAGAGCCTCACGCAGATGTAGCCGCACTTGTCGGGAAGGCAGAGCTCACCATCGAAAAGAGGATCTGGCGGAAGCTCCGCAGTGGTTACCACCGAGCCCAGGCGGACGTTTGCGCCGAACTTTTCTGTGATGAGGCATCCGCTGAGGCCAATCTGGCCCAGACCCGCGAGCTCGGCCGCGTGCCGCTCAGAGAAAGAGCCCATGAATCGAATTTCGGGTTTCGGCTCCTCCCGGACGATTTCGGGTGCGCCCGAGTCCCGGGCCGCGGGCATGGGCATGGTGGTGAAACCCTGGTCTTCCAAGAGGATGGCAAGGCGGTAGGCCGCGAGGTTCAGAATCTCGTTCAGCCTGAGCCAGCCGAACTGAAGAAAGGAATAGTTCGGTGCCGTCAGAAGTGTCCCCACGGGTATGCGGACGGCGAGGGAGACGACACTCCTGGCATCACGAAGCAGATCATCCGGTCTGTGGCCTTCGGGTGCCCCGGCGAACCGCTCGACGGGAGCCACTCCCACGAGGTCTATCCCCGACTCTCTGGCGAGCTTGTCGACTTTGCTCTTGAGTTTTTCCATCCAAAGTTTACCTCGAGAAGTAAGCTGGAATCATACGGCGACGCCTTCCATTGATCAAATTCAGACCTTTTTTTCCTTAGTCGAAGGTGCCTTCTGCCGAAAGGCGTACTGCCCAAATTTACGTTCGAGAGTTACGCTCCTGTTTGAATGGGGTTTTGTCAGATTTCAAAAGTATTGAAATTTCAGGGGATCCAGTTATTGCGGATCAGGGCAAGCAGTTCCGGTGCGAGAGTTTCAAGAACTGGTGCGGGCGAAGGGGCATTCAACCTCGGTTCGGCGCCGTGGGGAAAAAGGGGAGCATCTCAGTTTTCGAGCGATTCATCGAAAGCCTGAAGATCGAGTGCATAGATGAGATTCTGATGCCAAACCGGAAGAGAGGGGTCCGCCTTGAGCTGGTGCTCTTCTCAGATTGGTATAACCGGCACCGACCGCAATTCGCCCTTCGCGGGCAGACCCCCGGTGAGGTCTATGACGGGATGGAGCCTGCTAATCAGCACTCCCTGTTTGAGCGGAGGGAAAGATGCCCGGCAGGCGCCTCCCGCGCTTCTCCTCAAATCTCCGTTGCGGGAGAGCACGGCGTCATCATTCGGTTGGAGTTCAGTTATCATTCGGGCAGAAAACACTTCCCGATTGTTACCTCGAAAAGGGCGGCGTATTAAGAAAATCTTCGAAATTTATAGGTTAAAGTTTCGCTGGCCCAGGACAGCGGACTTCACCATGAATATTACTTCATCCCCCTTGCCGCATGAAGGTGGATGAAGTTTTGCGGAGTACAGGTTTCAGAACTCTCATACGGAGTGGTATAAATATTGAGGGGAGGTTAGAAGAGCTAATGTGTACAGCTAATGCATTCAAAGGGGTCAAAATTTCGGAAGGCACAGGTATCTTTATTGGGACAGATCCAGTGGATTTTATCGGAACGTATAAAGTTACGGTAAGTGAAAGGCGCTGAAAATCTCCCAATTCAACAAGGACAAATCGCAATGAGTGACAAATCGAATTTTCATTTCGGGTATCTTTTGCCGACCCGGGGAGTTGTGGTTCAGGCGAAGGGCGGCGCTCCCGAAACAAAACCGATCTTTACCTTGGCAAGCAGTGCGGAATCATTGGGCCTGGATTCCGTTTGGCTGGGGGACAGCGTTCTTGCCAAGCCGCGGCTTGAAAGCTTTACGACCTGGGCGGCTATTCTCGCGGGAACCAAACGGGTGCACGTGGGAACCGCCGTGATGCTCGCGGCCCTGAGGCACCCTGTCATGTTAGCCCAATCTCTCGCCACCCTTGATTGCATATTCCCCGGAAGGGTACTGCCCGGTTTGGGTGTGGGGCGTCCCGATCTCAAAATTGAATTTGAAACCCTCGGGGTTCCGTTGAACGAGCGCGCAAGACGATTTTCCGAAACCGTGGAGATTGTCAAACTGTTGATGAAGGAGCCGAAAGTCAGTTTCTCAGGGAAGCATTTTTCGCTGAATGACGTTGAGTTGGAACCCAGGCCCGCAACCCCTGGCGGTCCTCCCATATGGATTTCCAGCAACCTGGTGGAATCCGGTCTGCGCCGAGTGGCGCGTTTTTCGGATGGCTGGATCACTAATTCCATCACAGTAGACCTCTACCGACAGTGTTGGGAAAAGATAATGGCTTATGCAGAGGAAGTGAATCGCGCAGAAATTGTCGCGAAAATTCCGCAATGCCTCTATGTGACAATGAACATCAATCCTGACGGCAAGAAAGCCGAAAAAGAGTGCGGAGACTTTTTGTCGAAGTATTATCACAAGTCTTTTGAGGAAATTCGAAATCAGTTGCTCGTTATTGTCGGGGACGGCGCCCAGGTGGAAGAACAGCTTCGGGCGTATGCCGATGCCGGCGCCAGAGTGTTTGTCGTCCGGTTCGCGGGCGGAAGCCAGGAAGAGCAGTTGGAGAACTTCGTATCCGAATTAATGCCGAGGTTCAAATAGGTGGTCATCGAAAACGGAACCGGTATTGCAAAGGAAGAGATTGAAAACCGAATTTCCCGGGCCCGGGAATCGATGCGTATCCGCGGCATCGAAATTCTCATCGTCATCGGACGATCATTCTATGACCGCATGGGTAGTCTGACTTACCTCACAAACCATTTTCCGCCGTTTCCGCCGGGTGCGTTCAGCGAAACCGTCCGCGGGATGGGGCACGGCCTTTTGATTCTCCCGTTGGAAGACTCCCCGGTATTGTTTGTGGATCACCGGAATTATCGAAGCGAAATGGTGCATATCGAAAACGTCCGGGTGGAGGCCAACATTTCCGCCGGCGCAGTGGGGCAGTTAAAAAAGCTAGCGGGAAAAGGCGTCCGGGCCGGAATTGCGGGCGAGGATATCATGCCCGCAACGATGTATATCGACCTGACGACTGCGCTTCCCGATGTATCATTTGTAAATGCCAATACATTGATCGAACAGATGCGCGCCAATAAAAGCCAAGCGGAAGTGGAATATTTGAAACGTGCGGCGGAAGTCGTCGAAGCGGGGTATTCCGCCATATTTGAGGCTATCCGGCCGGGTGTGCGCGAAAGTGATTTGTGTGCCGAGGGGCATTCCGCCGGGATGCGTGCGGGCGCTGATTTTGTGCGATATGTCCGCGTTCACAGCGGGCCGTGGGCAAGTTGGGGGTCGCGCTGGCCTCAGGCCACCCAAAGGAAACTCGAGGCGGGGGATCTCATTCGTTTCGACTATGTGGGGGCGATCGAGGGTTATGGGTTTGACGTAAACCGGACGGCGGTGGTGCCCGGTAAGGGGCTTGCCCCGGATGTGGAGGAAATGCTCGAGCTGACGATCGCCACATCTGAGGCGGCGGTGAGCGCGGTTCGCGCCGGGGCTGCGGCGGCGGATATCCACCGGGCGGCGAGCCGGTTTCTCGATGAAAACGCCGGCGGCGCAGGGCAACATCTTTTCCCGATGGCGGGGCACGGCATTGGCCTCGAAACCGTTGAGGCGCCTATCATCCGGCAGGACAACGATATGGTCCTCGAAGAAAACATGGTGATCTGCGTAGAGCCGCAGTTCGTCCTGCCCGGGGTGGGCGGCACGAACATCGAGCAGATGGTTCTCGTGGAAAGTGAGGGCAGCGAGCTCCTCACCCGGACTACGACGCGGCCCTGGCGGGCGGGTTGATCATTTGACCGGTTAATCATATGGTTGATTAATCAATTTTTCCGAAAATTTGGGCTAAACCCCGGATAATCCCGGATAACCCCGGATATCTCGGTTAATCTATTGGAAAAAACAATGATTGCCATTGCTTTTTTTGACCTTGCGGCCATCCGACTGAAATTATGTAAAATGGCGGCCAGAATCAACCGGGCATAAAAATTTCGGTCCTGGGGGGGCCGGAGGTCAAGGCTACGGGCCAGAGGGCCGGAAAACGCACCCGTCTCTCCGGAGGGGAAAACCCGATCCCCGCCCCGCTGCCGAAGGATTTCCGAAACCCCAAAACCGTGCCGGAGGGTTTGAGCACCAATCACCTTACGAAGGGTCGAAACCCTTGTTACCGGAATATTGTTGGGGGTATCCTCTGATCTCGCCTCTCCAGCGCAGGGCGCACTCTCCTGACCGCATGTCCTCCGGCCGGCATGCCGTTTGCCGGAAATCGCGGCATAAATAGAATAAATTGTCTTAACTCCTGGCAAGCGATTCCGGAGAAAAAAAAGTCGATCCCCCATTTTCGAGGCGGAGCGATCGTGGCTCTCGCCAGAGGGATGACAACTCCATGGATGCTTCTTCCATGAAACGGTTCCGAAATCCTGTCGCCATTCTTGCCATCGCCTGGGCGGCCATCCAGCTCTACTGGGCTTTCTTCGGAATGCTCCATGTCTTCATTGCCCGGCCCCTCCACCTAAGTTTCGCTCTCGGTATCGTTTTTCTCACCAAGCCGGCCCGGAAGGAAGGCCAAATCGGCCTCCTCGATTATATTTTCGCCGCCGTGGCGATGGGCATCGCCTTTCTCTACCTCGCCGAGTGGAATTTCCTCAACGAGCGAATCCGCGATGTCGATCCCGTCCCCCTGCGCTATATCATCCTGGGCCCTGTTTACATTCTCCTGACCGTCGAGGCCTCCCGGCGCTATCTCGGATGGGGTGTCACCTCGGTCGCCGTCGTGGCGCTCGCCTATAATTTCCTGGGCCACCTCATCCCGGGGGCGATGGGCCATCGGGTCATCGAGCTTTCCACCTCGGTCGAGTTTCAGATACTCGGCATCGAGGGCCTCCTCGGTGTCCCTCTCGGGGTGAGCGCCGAAGTCGTCTTCTACTTCATACTATTCTCGGCCGCCCTCGAAGTCTCCGGCGGCGGGAAGTTGTTCATCGACCTCGCCATCCGGCTGACCGGTTCCTTCCGGGGCGGGCCCGCCAAAGCCGCTATCGTCAGCAGCAGCCTCATGGGAACAATCAGCGGCAGCGCCACCGCCAACGTCGTCGGAACCGGGATATTCACCATCCCCCTCATGAAGCGTCTCGGCTTCGCCCCGCACTACGCCGGCGCCGTCGAGGCGGTCGCCTCAACCGGCGGCCAGCTCATGCCCCCTATCATGGGAGCGGGCGCCTTCATCCTCGCCGACATGACGGGCACCCCCTATCTCCGGGTGGCCGCCGCCGCCGCCATCCCGGCGATTATCTATTATGTCTCGCTATTCTTAATGGTGGACCTCGAGGCTAAAAAGCTTAGTCTCCGGGGCATATCCATGAACGAAATGCCCGAGCTCCGGGGAATTTTCCTCGAGCGCGGTCTCCTCCTACTGCCCATTATCTTGATCCTCGGCTACATGATTGCCGGATTCACGCTGATGTGGTCGGCCACCTCGGCTTTCCTCGGTGTCGTAGTCCTGAGCTGGGCCCGAAATTCCACCCGGATGGGGCCTGCGGGAATTCTCGAAGCGCTCGAAAAATCAGCCCGGATGACGGTGCCCGTCGCTATTCCTTGCGCCGTGGCCGGTATCGTCGTCGGGGTGGTGGACGACACCGGGATCGGCCTGAAGTTCTCCGGGCTCATCGTGAATCTCTCGAAGGGGATGATTCTCCCCGCCCTGGGCATGACCCTGGTCGGCTGCATTATCATGGGAATGGGAATGCCAACGGCCGCCGCCTATATCATGGCGGCCACCCTCCTCGGGCCCGCGCTCGCCAAGCTGGGCATTCCCGTCCTCGCCGCCCATATGTTCATCTACTACTTCGCCATTCTCTCGATGCTGACCCCGCCGGTGGCGCTATCGGCCTACGTCGCCTCCGGGGTGGCGGATTCCGACCTGACCAAAACCGGATGGAAGGCGTTTCAGCTGTCACTCGCGGGTTTCGTCGTTCCCTTCGCCTATGTCTATAATCCTTCCATGCTCTTCATCGGACCGCTCGGTGATACGGTCTGGGTATCCGCCACTTGCATCATCGGCGTGGCGGCGCTCGCGGCGGCGATTACGGGCCACCTTTCCGCCGACATGGCGGGATGGGAGAGGGCGGCGCTTCTGGTTTGTTCGATGGCGCTGATCGTCCCGGAGAAGATCACCGATTTCGTCGGAGTCGGAGCGCTGATTCTAATCGTTTGGATTCATGTACTGCGGGCGCGAAAAAACGCCCCGCTCACCGCACCTGCGGGACAGGTGTGAATCGCGGCAACGGAATGAATTCCGCGTGATTCCTTTTGAAAGGGAGGAAAGGCAAATGATGAAACGGGCACGGAAAATCGGAATTTCATTTTTGACGATTGCGGTGATCGGTATTTTCGCCGCCGGCCAGGCCGGAGCGGCCAAGCGCATCACCATGGGAAGCTGGAAAAAGGGGAGCGGCTGGCATGTCTACTCCGCGACCATGGCCAACATCGTGAACAATGCCAACATCGGCGTTCAGATCGACGCGCTCTCGAAAGGCGGCGGCGTCGGCAACCCGGTGAACGTGGGCACCGGCAAGTTCAACATGGCGCTCACTTTCAGCGTCGCGGCGGCGTGGGGCTATCAGGGCAAGGTCGCCTACAAGAAACCGTTTAAAAAGCTGCGCGGGCTCATTGGCGGGCTGGACCAATACTATCTGGGGATCGTCACGACGAATCCGAAGGTGAACAGCATCAACGACCTCAAGAAGGTCAAAGTGAACTACGTGACCGTACCCCGGGGCGGCCTGGGCCAGTGGGCCACCCGCGCCATGCTGGGCGCGCACGGGATCACCTACGCGGACATCAAGAAAATGGGCGGCACGGTCACCCATACCGGTTTCGGGGCCATCAAGAGCCGGATGAAGGATGGCCAGGCCAACATGCTGAGTCATACGGTGAACGCCGGCCATCCCGCGCTGACCGCCATCGCCGTACAGAAGAAACTCAAATTCCTGGAAGTGGAAGAGCAGTATCGCGACAAGCTTCTCGGAATCGGCTTCCTCAAGGCCAACCTGCCGGCGAACACATTCCCCGGCCAGAAACGGCCCCGGAGGACGTTCGGTTTCACGACGGTGGTGATCGCCTCGAGCGATATGGACAACGGCACGGCCTATAAGATCGTCAAGGCGTTGCTCGACAACTTGAGCGACCTTCGCGCGGGCCACAAGGGTCTCAGGAATTTCGACCCGGCCAGTACGGGATGTAAGGAATCCCAGATGGGCGCTCCGATTCATCCGGGCGCCGCGCGTTATTGCAAGGAAAAAGGCTGGAAGTAGACCGAAGCTGACTCGCACCCGCCGCCTTCCGGGCGGCGGGTGCGGCGTTTCGCTGATTTCTAAAAGGCCGTGCCCGGTTTTGCGCCGGGAGGGGGATAGTTATGCCTTACCGCTTTGTCGATCTGACGCTCACGGTGGACCCGAAGGACACCTATGTACAGTTCCCGCGCGATGAGATTTACGGCAAACCCGCGCCCGGAACCACCGTCACCCCCATCGCACAGCTCGATGTGGATCACATCTGCAATTTCGGGTTCACCACCACCACCCAGAGCTACACCCACTACGATGCGCCCTACCATTTTTTTCACGATGGGCTGAAGAACGACGAACTACCCCTTGACCATGTCTGCGGGGACGCCTGCGTGCTCAAGGTGCCCGGAAAAGGGAACTCCGAGGCGGTGACGGCCGAGGATCTCGAGGCCACCGGCGTCGAGGTGCGCCCCGGCGACATCGCCATCGTCAGCACCGAATGGACCGACCGGATGTGGGGTTCGCGGGACTTTTGGGAGCACATGGTCTACCTCTCCACGGACGCGGCGGATTGGCTCATCGGCAAGGGCATCAAGGCGCTCGTTCAGGATTTTATGACGTGCGATTCGCCGCTCTACCCCCCCGAGGAGAGAAAGTGGCCGGCGGTGGACTGGAGCCCGAATCACATCAAGTTTCTCGAACGGGGCATCTGCCTGATCGAGTGGTGCACCAATATGGGCGCGATTCAAAAAGAGCGCGTCCTGCTGATTACCGGCGCGATGAAGCTCAAGGATACCGAGGGCGCGCCGGCGCGGGTCATCGCCATCGAAACCTGGGACACCGAGCCGCCCCGCGATGGGCAGCCTCCGCTTCCCCCGCTTGAGAACCCGTACACCGACCGGGGCGCCTGGGCGAAATAGCACGGGTGACTCTCGTAACCGATTGAGGTTTTCATGGTTGATCAAAGTCTGCGCGGTTTCTTGGAGATGGTGGAGCGGGATTTTCCCGAAGAGTTCGTCCGCATCAGGGAGCCGGTCAGCCGGACCGACATCACTCCGGCGGTGTTCGAGTTCGAGCGGGCGGGGAGGTCTCCCGTCATCGTGTTCGATCAAGTCGAGGGCTTCGTTCACCCGGTCGTGACGAATATCGCGGGAAACAGGAAGCTGCTCGCGGCTTGCCTGGGGGTGGAGCCCGGAGGCCTTCCCGAAGCGTATAAGGACCGGTGCCAGAATTACCTGCCGGTCGAGGTTGTGGAAGACGCTCCGTGGAAAGAGGTGGTCATCGAAGGCGACGACATTGATCTGACCAAGCTGCCGATACCGTTTCATTTTCCGGTCGATGCGGCGCCCTACATCACGGCGGGGCAGATCGTCGCGCGCGACCCCGAGACGGGTGTGGATACCACCGGGTTTCACCGTCTCATGCTCGTGGGCAATAACCGTCTGGGCGTGTCGCTTCACTCCCGGCGGCGAATGTATCAATACCATCAAAAAGCCGAGGCCCGCGGGGAGCCGCTCCCGGCCGCCGTCACCATCGGGACTCATCCGGTGCACTATATGGGTTCGATGGCCTACCACTACCCGCCCGGGGTGCGGAAGTACGAGATCATCGGCGCGCTGTTCGGCGAATCCTACAAGGTATCGGAGTGCGGGACGGGGGGCCTGGAGGTGCCCGAGGGGGCGGAAATCGTCCTGGAGGGGGAAATCCTCAACGATGTACACGAGCCCGAGGGGCCCTTCGGCGAGTTCACCGGGTACGCCTCATACCGGAGCACCCAGAACGTATTCGTCGTCAAGCGCGTCCAGATGCGCAGGGACGCCATCTTCCACAGCGTGGCGTCGGGGATGTCGGCCGATCATATACTGATTTCATGCGTGAGCCGGGAGGCGGAAATCCTCAACACGCTCCGGCGCAACCTGCCGAACGTGCTCGCCGTCCACGTTCCCTCGAACACGGCCGGCGCGCTGTTGGCCGTCGTCCAGATGAAAAAGACCGCCGAGGGCCAGCCCCAGCTGGCGATCATGGCGGCGCTGGGGACGGAGTTTTACTGCAAGTGCGTGGTGGTGGTGGATGAGGACGTGGACATCTTCAACCTTTCGGATGTCGCCTGGGCGATCATCACGCGGACCCGCGCCGAGAAGGACATCACCTTCATCCACGGGGCGATGGGCGCGATCCTCGACCCGATCTCGGATCCCGAGGATCACACCCTCACCAAGGTGGGGGTCGACGCCACCCGGCCGGCAGGACGCGATTTCGCCGAGCGGCTTTATATTCCCGACGCGCAGCGGGAGCGGGTCCGGAGGATGCTCGAGAGCGAGGGCATCAATCTCTAAGGGGTGACGCATCATGGCCGAAAGAAAAGTGAAGCTCGGGGTGTTGCTTCCCACGCGCGGGGTGTTGCTCTGGAACGATGGCACGCCCTCGGTGGCGCCCATTGTCGATCTCGCCGTGCGGGCCGAGGAGCTCGGCTACGATTCGGTGTTCGTGGGCGATTCGGTCCTGGCAAAGCCCCGGCTCGAGGCGGTTTCGGTCCTCTCGGCGCTGGCGGTCAAAACTTCGCGCGTCAAGCTCGGGACGGCGGTTTTTCTCCCCTGTCTGCGCGATCCGGTGTTCCTCGCCTACCAGGTCGCAACGCTCGACGTGATCAGCGGCGGGCGGGTGATCCTCGGAGTGGGCATCGGACCGCCCAAGCCCGCCGAATGCGAGCACGAGTTCGAAACGCTCGGGGTGCCCTTCCGCAAGCGCATGTTCTACATGCAGGAGCACATGACCCTCATGCGCCGGCTCTGGACCGAGGACGATGTCACTTTCGAGGGTAAATACTACCGGTGCGAGAACGTGACCCTGGCGCCCAAGCCCATTCAAAAACCCGTGCCGATGTGGATCGCCTCCGCGACGGTGGAGACCGCCTGGCGGCGGGTGGCGCGTTTCGGTGACGGGTGGTTTCCCAACCGGGTGACGCCCGAGGAATTCGCCGCGACCTGGGGGAAGATCAGCGCCGAGGCCGCCGCGCACGGGCGCGACCCGGGGGTGCCGGCCTGGTACATGACCACCTGTCTCGGCGACGACAAGGCCGAGGCCATGAGGAACGGAGAGAAGTTTTTGCTCGATTACTATTACACCCCGTTCTGGGGGGACAGCATCGAGAAGTGGGGAACTTACGGTCCGGCCGAAGACCTCATCGAGCGGATCAACGCCTTCGCCGCCGCCGGGGCCGAGCACATCTCGCTGCGCTTCACCCACAGGGACCAGATGGGCCAGCTCGAGCGCTTCACCGAAGAAGTCCTCCCCCACCTGAATCTGGACTGAAGCTTTTCGCCCGAAGTTCCGCCGACCGAAATTCCCGGCCCGGGGAAATTCCCGGCCGGAACTTCACTCGCCGAAATCGGCGTTTTCCGCTCCGGGAATTTTCAGCGACCGGAAGGCCCCCTCGAGCCCGCCGACCGGGGCGGTGGCGTCAAGGCCCATCTTCGCGGTGACACCATCCTCGGCGGAGGGGTCCAGACGGCTGCCCCAGGCGCCGGGGACAACGAACATATCCCGGTCGGCCTGAAAGCGCGTAGCGAGGGCCCAATCCACCTCGGCGGGGTCGTGGATGTCGATGTCGCGGTCCACGCAGATGGCGTGCTTAACGTCGTAATGCGAAGCGAGGGCGGCCATGAGGGCGCTCTTGCCCTCGCCCTCGTTCTGCTTGTCGAGCTGAATCACACAGTGATATCGCCCCGCGCCCGATAGCGGGAGCGTCGCGCCCGTCACCGAGGGAACGGCCTTCCGGAGATCGTGCAAAAGTGCCGCCTCGCGCGGCACCGCGCCCATCAGAAGATGGTCGAAACCCGCCGCCACGATGGAGTAGAACACCGGGTCTTTCCGCATGGCGATGGATTTCACGCGGAACACCTCGCGTTCGGCCGCCGGGCTGTAGTAGCGGGGAAACTCGCCGAAGGGCCCCTCTCGTCTCAACTCGCCCGGGGGAATCTCCCCCTCGATCACGATCTCCGCTCCGGCCGGGACCGGTATCCCCGACCAGGGCGCGGGAGCCACCTCCACCGCCCTGCCCCGGAGCCCGCCCGCCGCCGAGAGCTCATCTTCTCCCGGCGCGAGGACCAGCTGGCTCGCCATCAGCAGGAGCGGATCGAGCCCCACGCATACGGCCACCTTTAAAGCCTCGCCCCGCTCCCCGGCCCGGCGGAGCATCCCCTTCAGATGGCGGGGAAGCACGAGCAACCCGAACAGGTCCGGCCCCAGCGCCTGCATCCTGTGAATCGAGACGTTCCCCTCCCCGGTGTCGGGATCTTTGGCAAAGAAGACCCCGGCCGAGATATACGGGCCGCCGTCGAGTTCGTGGTAGGTCGGAAGGGGAAGGCGTTTTAGGACGTCGATGTTTTTTGAAACAACTTTTTCGAGAAAAGGCGCGTCCGGAACCGCCTCCGGCGCGATTCTCACTTCCTGGCGCAGCCGCACCTCTTGGGAAAGCCGCTCCGGCGCCACACCGATCGCCTCGGCGTACCACTCCCGCCGGCAGGCGATATTCGCCGCCACCGGCATCGGCGCCCCGTCGGTGGCCTCGAACAGCACCGCCGACTCCCCGTCAAGCTTCTGCGAAAGCGCCGCCAGCTCATGCCTCAGCCGGACGGAGCGCTTCACCCGCCTGAGTCTGCCCCCGGCCTCCAGATGTTCGATCCAGTCCCGAAAATCGTTTATCAAAGGGTTCATCCTCCCATCTTACCCCCAAATCCATCCTTATACCCGCCGGCGGCCGGTCAAAAACCGGACAGAAGGCAGCCGCGAGAATTCCGGGGGGCTGTCCCTCTTGTACACGATGATTTTCAGACTGCGGGGCGCGGGAGGGGTCAGCTGTCCCTGGCCGGATAACCGGGCCGAAAATCCTTCAAGCTTTCCGGTGCTCTTCCTGCGGACCATGTAGATGACGAATTGCGGACTGTGTATCGGTAGGCGCCGCTACGAATCCATTTTCAGATAAATTCCTCTTTTTTCTCCCTCGTTTTTATTCATTGACGGAGATCGAAAGCCCTCTATAATAAAAAACCCTTGAATTTAATGAATGCATTGTTGTTTATGGGGATGGTCCCCCAAGACCCTCTTGTTGGCGTGGATCGCCACCTTCCGGGAGGTTACGGACAATGCTTCACCCGGTTTATCACTTCTACAAGGGCCGGTTTACCCAGTCCGATATTCATGTCGTGACCGAGGTTCCCTTCCGTATCATGGTGAACGGAACGGAGTTGGCCACCATGATGTGCACGCCGGTGAAGCTCCGGGAACTGACGCTTGGTTTTCTGGCGTTCGAGCGTTTCATCGATTCGATGGACGATGTGGCGAGCCTCGAGGTCGACGAGGAGGAATCGGACGCCTACGTGCAACTGAAAAAGCCGCTGGAGAAAATCGAGCGGCGTATTTTCACCTCGGGTTGCGGCGGCGGCGTCACTTTTCACCTCGATTACCACGACTACCCGCCCGTGCGGACGGAGCGCACCCTCGATCCGGAGAAAATTCCCTCCCTGATCGGAGAACTCCATTCCGCCGCGGTGCTTTATCACCAGTCACGGGGGATACACACGGCTGCGCTCTCGGACGGGGAGAATCTCATCGCCGTGGCCGAGGATGTCGGCCGCCACAACGCGCTCGATAAACTCAGGGGAGAGACCCTCGAGCGGAGAATCGATACGCGCGATCATATTCTCATCAGCACGGGCCGCATCTCCTCGGAAATGCTTCGCAAGGCGGCGCGGCTGAACGCCCCTTTCGTCGTTTCGCGCACTTCGCCGACGAGTCTTTCGATTCATGTGGCCAAGCGGCTGGGGATCACTTTGATCGGATATGTCCGCCGCGACAGGTACAATGTCTACTCTCACCCGGAAAACATCGCCTTCTCGCCGGAGGCCATAGCCGCACGCGCCAGAAACGGCGCCGTTGCCCCCTGATAGCAGGGCTGGGTTCGGGGAGCGGAGCGAAATGCATTCTCCCGAAAATTCGGACAAAGACCGGAGAGGCGGGGAGCCTCCCGCTTCTCCGCCGGCTTCCTCGCCGCCGCCCGCGGCGGTGCGACGCCGGCGGCGCAAGAAAAAAGGCCGCAAGCAGGGAGGCATGTTCATCGATATCGTTGATCAGGCCTTCGTCCATCAGATGATGATATCGGTCTGGCGCGAGTCCGAGGCGGTGCTCGATGCCTCCTCTTCTTTAGAGGATGGGCTCCGGCGTCTTCGAGAGGTGGGCGATTTCGGGGACCGGGGCCGGTTCGCACCCATCTGGCAAAAAAACTGGGAGGAAGCGCTCGGGGAGATTAGAGAGGCTGACTCACCTCCCGAACGCCTCGAGGCGGTGCGGGGGGCGGTTGTGAAATCCATCGATGAGGAGAATGAGGCTCGCTTCGAGGCGGGGCTGCCTCCCGTGATCGACGGGCAAGAAGGCCAGGACTTTATCGACTACACCCTGGATCGGATTATCGAGGACGCCAGCGGCGAAATCGAGGACGATCTGGAGGACGAGCCAGACGAAATATAAGGGGCCGTGCAGTCATCCTGGAAGCAGGTCCAATTGATTCTCGCAGGGAGGCGGCGCCGTCTCCCGTTTTATTTGAGGTTTTCCAAGGGAGTTCGGTTATTACCGGGCTTCGTTAAGGAGTGAGCATCATGCCCAAGGACCGATGGGCGGTGCATCTTTGCTCTTGCAACGGCGTCCTTCCTGTCGAGGCGAAGGAGATCGGACGGCTGGCCGGGCTCGACGCCCCTCCCTCGGTCCACGCGAACCTCGGGCGGGAAGGCGCCGGCGCCTACTGGAAGGAGGCCCAAATGGGGGCCGACTTCCATCTTGTTTGTTGTTGCGGCGCAGGGGAGGACCTCAATCCCGCTCTCGAGGAGGCCGGCGTCGAGGAGGAGCAGATTGTTCACCTCGACGTGAAGGGCGGCGCTTTTTGGCGCGGTGAAGACCCCGAGTCGGGGAACCTGACCGCCGCCCGTTTGATCCGATCCGCCATCGCGCGAACCGAGGCCCGCCGCGGCGGGCCCAGCCTCTCGATCTCCGTTCCTTCCTCGGTGCTTATCTACACCGATCGGCCCGAGGGCCTTCGGCTGGCCGAACGCCTGGCCGACCAGATGGATGTGCGGGTCATTATCGACGAGGACGCCGAAAATTTCGACGAACTCTCGCCCGCCCGGCGGCCCTATTCGTTGACGCGGGGACGGGTGACTCAAATCAAGGGTCATCTCGGTGCGTTTCGAGCCCGCCTGCGGGCGCGCCAGGCCATCGACCTGGACGCCTGTACTCGCTGCGGCCGGTGCGCTCCGGTCTGCCACACGGGGGCCATCACCCAGGGCCTTCGCCTGATTGCCGCCAAGTGCGACGAGTGCGGGGATTGCCTGAAGGAGTGCGCCGACGTCGGAGCCATCAAGATTCCCCGGAACGAGGCGCGCGAAGTCTCCGCCGGGCAGGTGGTGGCGATTCTCGAGGGGGCGCCCGCGCCCGATTCCGGTCTCCACTCGGGCTATCACCTCATCGCCGGCGAGGAATCGCCCGATGTGGACGCCATCGCATTTCGGGTCGCGGCCCTCGAGGGCGAGTTCATCCGCCCCTCCTATATTTCCTACGACGAGAGCATCTGCGCCGGAGGGACGGCAGATGTGGAGGGCTGTGAGGCCTGCCTCCCCGAATGCCCTTACGACGCGCTTTCCCGCGCGGGCGCCCGCATCCGGGTGGACGAGGAGGCATGCGAGGGCTGCGGAGGCTGCGTATCCGTGTGTCCGACATCGGCTCTTTCCCTCCGCACTCCGTCGGCCGGGGAAATCCACGCACAGCTACGCGCCGCGCTCGCTGTCCTGCCGGGCGAAAAGGCGCTGGGCCGGGAGTTGGCCGTTGTTTTTCATTGCGGGGAAAAAGGGGCCGAGGCCCTGCGCGTGGCCGGGGAGAATCGCTGGCCCCTGGGCGGGGGGATGATCCCCATCGAGGTGCCCTGCCTGCGCTACGTCTCCGAGGCCTTGATCCTCCAGAGCTACCGCCTGGGCGCGGCGGGGGTCGCGCTCCTTGGCTGCGCCGATTGCCCGAGCGGCGAGCGGCCACTGATGTCCGATCGGCTTGCGCTCTGCGGGGCGGCGCTCGATGCCTTCGGCTTTGGGGCGGGGCGCCTCGCGCAAATTTCAGTCGAGGCTTCGGAGGAGGCTTACTATCTCGCCTCGGCGGTGGGCGAGTTGGGCGCCTTTCTCGAGAGGCTTGAGCCCGCCCCCTTGCCGGGTCTGGTGGGCTCCGCTCCCGGAGCGGGAAATAGCGCCGGAAAACCGGAGGGGGGCCGCGATCTGCTCATCGATGCGGTGCGGGCTTTCGTTGGGGCCACGGGTTTGGACCCCGGCGAGATTGTCGGGGAGACGGCGCTTCCCTTCGCGCGGGTCCGTGTCCAAAAGGCGGGGTGCACCCTTTGCGGAGGATGTGTGTTCGTCTGCCCCACCGGCGCCCTTCACGCGTCGGATCCGGGTTCGGCGATGACCGAGGCCAAGACCCTCGAGTTCAATCACCTCAAATGCATTGCCTGCGGAATGTGCGATGAGGCTTGCCCGGAGAAGGTGGTGACAATCGAGCGGGGAGTGTCGATGGGACGCGCCGCTCTCGCTCACGTGGAGCTTGTCCGCGATGAGATGGTCGCCTGCATCAGCTGCGGACGCGAGTACATCAACAAGCAGGCGCTTGAAACCATCATCGGCAAGATGCTCGGCCTGGATAAGGTGGGCGATACCTTCGAGGGCGAGCGCAAGGATCTTCTCCGGATGTGCCCGGATTGCCGGGGCGCTCATGCGGTTCGCGAGGTGGAAAGAGGATGGCAGCCATGATCAAGGATCGGGAGGTCCTCGCTCTGAGGATCGAGTATTGCTCCCTGATTTCGACGCTCTATTTCCAGGAACCGGACGCCGAGCTTTTGGAGCTGCTTGTAAAGGACGCCCGAACCCGCGGGCGGGGGGCGGAGGAGATGAGTTCCCTGCTTGCCGGGGGCTGGTTCCAGTTGGCGGATATTTGCGCCGAAGGGGGACCCGAAGCTTGGGCGGAGAGGGCCGGAGCCGAGTACACCACCCTTTTTGTCGGACCGGGAATGCCCGCACTGACGCCGTGCGAGTCTCACTTCCGCTCGGGCCGGGCCTACGGTCATCATCTGGTCCATGTACGAAACTTCATGGAGCGGGCCGGCCTCGAGCCGGTGGAGGGCGCCTCAGAGCCCGAGGATCACATATCGTTTGAATTTCAGATTCTTCGGCACCTTATTGAAAAACAAAAGAGCGATGGCGAGAGAGAGGATGAGTGGCTCGCCCTTCAGGGAGAGTTCGTCCGGCGGCATATGAGGGCGTGGATTCCCTCTCTTCTCGAGGATGCGCTCAAAGTGGAGGAAGCGTTATTTTATGAAGCATTTACGAGAATCGCCTCCGGATATCTTGTTTGGGAGGAGGATATTCTCAAGGATTGGGGTCCCAGGCTCGAGGACGACGAACTGATGCATATTCAAACGGATAGTGTATGGAAAGGCCCATTGTATGATGCCGAACCACCAAGCTCGGAGCCGATCGAGGAAGAAACCGGTTCCGGGGATTAATAATAAAATTGATGAATTATGAATAAAAATAGTGACAATCTCGTTATGTTTAAATAGAATTCTACTGTCTATCAATACTTTTCAAGAATTGAATTTTGCCGTTCGCGCAAGTCTTTAATAACAGTTTTGCCCTGCGTCCGGGATGAATTCGGAGTTCAACCCCGGGCGGCGGGGAGAGTCTGTTGTCTAATTAAGCATTTGCTAAAAACGCACTTGCTCTAACCGTTTGAATTTTTGATTTCTCGTCTCTCACTTTTGACTCGCTTCCTTAACAGGAGGAGGACCACCCATGGTCGAAGCCGTTGTAAAAACGATTGACCTCGAAAAGGGCAGTCTGGTCGTCCAGACCGAGGACGGCAAAGAGATTTCCCTGCACGTCCACGAGGACACCGATATTTCGGTGATGGAGCTCGAAACCGCGGGAGAGGAGGACGCAACCCTGGCCGAAATAGAGGCCGGCTTTATTGTCGAGGTGGAATACACAGAAGGCGAAAACGGCTGCCATTGCCATGCCGTGACCAGCATCAGCTAGCGAAAAGGAGGATTGCCGTGACGGAGGAAAAAAAGACCACGAGACGGGGATTTTTCGCCGGCCTGCTTGCGGGTGCGGGGGCTCTCGCCGTCCTGGGTGGCGCCAAGAAAGCCTCGGCCATGAACGAGGCGGGGACCAAGAAAATATCAGAGCCGATACTTTTTCAAAGAAACGAAGAGTCGGCCCGCTACTATAAAACCCTTTACTAACCCTCGGGAGAAGATGCGATGAGCATGAAACTAAAGCGGAAGAAAGATTCCGGGGCGGTTTCCACCCGGGGCCGGTCTCTCGACCCGGTTTTGGAGCGCCGCAGCTTTCTGAAGAAGGCGGGGATCGGGCTCGGAGCGGGGGCGGTGGCCACGGCGCTGCCCAAGACGCTTGTGCGCGAGGCCGGCGCCGCCCAGGGAAAGCCGAAGCCTCTCAAGCTCGAGCAGCATAAGACCATCTGCGGGAACTGCGCCGTGGGCTGCGGTCTGATCGGCGAGGTTCAGAACGGCGTCTGGGTCAGCCAGGAGCCATGGTTTGAGCATCCCATCAACCGCGGAAGCCTTTGCGGGAAGGGCGCGGCCGCCCGCGAGCATGTCATCAGCGAGAAGCGTTCGAAATATCCGATGAAACTCGAAGGCGGCAAGTGGAAGCGCCTGAGCTGGGATCAGGCCATGACCGAGATCACCGGCAAACTCAAGGCGATCCGCGCGAAGAACGGCCCCGACGCCGTGATGATGCTCGGCTCGGCCCACGCGAACAACGAACACTGTTATGCCCTCCGGAAATTCGCGGCACTATGGGGGAGCAATAATATCGATCATCAAGCCCGTATATGACACTCCACAACTGTGGCCGGTCTGGCCAACGTTTGGGGTTACGGTGCGATGACGAACAACATGAACGACATCCGCAACAGCAAGAGTGTGATTATCGTCGGACAAAATCCCGCCGAGAATCACCCGATTTCGATGCAGCATATTCTCACCGCAAAGGAGCGGAACAAGGCGCCTCTGATCGTCGTGGACCCGCGGTTCACCAAGACCGCCGCCCACGCGACCCAGTACGTGCGGATCCGCCAGGGTGCCGATGTGGCCTTCATCTACGGGCTCATCAACGTCATCCTCAAGAACGGGTGGGAAGACAAGCAGATGATCGAGGATCGGACCTACGGGTTCGCGGAATTCAAGTCCGAGATCGACAAGTGGGATTTGGCGACGGCTTCGGATGTTTCGGGCGTATCGGTCCGGGAGATTGAGCGCGTAGCCAAATCGCTGGCCGACAACCGGCCCGGATGCGTCATCTGGGCCATGGGCGGCACGCAGCACACCCACGGGACCAACGTGACGCGCTCGTTCTGCGCGCTCCAGCTCGTTCTGGGCAACATGGGCAAGCCCGGCGGCGGGGCCAACGTGTTCCGCGGCCACGATAACGTCCAGGGCGCGACCGATCTGGGCAATCTCTCGAATACGCTTCCCGGCTACTACGGCCTCTCGCAGGGCGCTTTCAAGCACTGGTCCAAGGTCTGGGGGCTGGACTTCGAGTGGCTCAAGGGCCGCTTCAGAAGCAAGAAAATGATGGGTTCGAAGGGCTTTACAGTCGCCCGCTGGCACGAGGGCGTCCTGATGGACGCCAAGAAAGAACTCAGCAACGGCGGAGAGAATGTCCACGCCGCGCTTTTCTGGGGCCATGCCACGAACTGCCAGTCCCAGATGCACCGGGTCAAGAAGGCGCTCGAGAAAATCGAGCTCATCGTTGAAATCGACCCCTATGTCACGAGCACCTCCATCGTTCCCGACAGGAAGGATGGGGTTTATCTCCTTCCCGCGGCCACCCAGTACGAGCAGATGGCGAGCGTTACGAACTCCAACCGCGACATCATGTGGCGCAACCGGATCGTTTCGCCGGTGTGGGAGAGCCGGACGGACTTGGCCATACTGCTTGACCTGGCCCAGCGGCTTGGTTTGAAAGACAAGCTGGCCACATACGTCAAGGGACCCTGGAAGGGCGTTCCGAAGGATATGAAGAACGTCAAGGAACTTTCCGAGGAAACCATCGCGTCGGTCGTCGATGAGTGGAACACGGGAATGCGCACGATTGGCATGGTGGGGCAGACGCATGCGCGGATGAAGCGCCAGATGGATTTTGCCCACGTCTTCAACATTGACACCAAGCGCGCCGAGGGCTCTGCCGTTAACGGCGAATACTGGGGAATGCCCTGGCCTTGCTGGTCGGATAAACACCCCGGGACCCCCATCCTTTACCGCGACGATGTGCCGGTGATGGATGGCGGCATGGGCTTCCGCGCCCGGTGGGGAACCAAGGCCCCCGACGGCAGGACCCTGCTGGCCGGAAACGGCGCCGCGCCGCCGAAGGGCTCGATCAACGCCGGCTATGCCCAGCGGAAGGCCTGGAAGACGGACATCACGGGCAAGGTCTTCGATGAGGCCCTCGCCCAGGGGCTTGCCCCTTACGGCAACGGCCGTGCCCGTTTCAACGCATGGAACGTCAAGCCGGACGGGGTTCCGATTCACCGCGAGCCGCTGCACAGCCCGCGGCCGGATCTGATCGCGAAGTACCCGACGTATGACGATGTGAAGAATCACTACCGTGTGCCCACCCTCTGGAAGAGCCTCCAGAAGACGGACTGGGTGAAGGATTTCCCGATCATGCTGAACACCGGGCGGGTCGTGGAGTTCGAGGGCGGCGGCGCCGCGGGCCGCGCCTCGTGGTGGCTCGTCGAGCTTCAGCCCGAAATGTACGCGGAGATTCATCCCAAGCTGGCCAATGACTATGGCATCAAGAACGGCGAGTACATGTGGGTGGAAAGTCCGCCCGACTGGGGCGGAAGCTACGGCGGCCGTATCAAAGTAAGGGCCAAGGTAACCCGCCGGGTTGGTCCTGACTCGATTTTCCTCCCCTATCACTGGGGCGGAAGCTGGGAAGGGAAGTCTCTTCTGTCGAAGTATCCGAAAGGAACCGAGCCTTACTCGGTCGGCGATTCGGCCAACGTGGTGACGAACTACGGATATGACCGGATTACGCAGATGCAGGAGACGAAGGCCGGCCTCTGCAGAATTCGCAAAGCGACGGAGGTGTAGACGATGGCTACTTTAACTCCTGCAAGAATGAAGTTCTACATCGACACCAAGCGTTGCATCGAGTGCGGCGGTTGCGAAGTCGCGTGTAAGAACGAGAACAATGTCCCTCAGGGCGTGGCGCGCATCCGCGTGGTCACCATCAACGAGGGGGTTAGCGGCGAGACCCATGTGGCGATTCCGTGCATGCACTGCTCGAAAGCCCCCTGTGTGGCCGTCTGCCCCGTGGACGCCCTGTTTCACAGGCCCGACGGAATCGTCCATGTCAATAAGGACACCTGCATCGGCTGCGGCTATTGCCTCTATGCCTGTCCGTTCGGCGCACCGCAGTTCCCGAAGGCCTCGCCCTTCGGCGCTCGAGGCGTCATGGACAAGTGTACTTTCTGCGCCGGTGGACCCGAGGAGGCCTTCTCGAAAGAAGAGCAGCGGACCTACGGAGCGAATCGCGTCGCCGAAGGTAAGCTGCCCATGTGCGCCTCGGTTTGCTCGACAAAGGCGCTCGTCGCCGGTGATTCCGAGGAGGTGGCCAAGGTGGTTCGCCAGCGGGTCGCGGAGCGCGGCTCGGGGGCGGGTTCCTGGGGCTGGGGTGTCGCCTACCGCTAGGATGTTTCGTTAACAGCGTGCGGGGCAGGGACTCCGGCCCGGGCCGGAGTCCCTGCCGCCGCTCTTTACCGCTTCCGGTTTTCTCCGCTCCGAGTCAGCTTGATTTGTAGTGCACGGGGGGAATTTTCCCCGAATCTCGAGGAGATAGACGAGAATGGATTCTATCGTCTTGATGCAGAGTAAGTGGGGAGCGACATTCAACATCCCGTGGTATCTGTTTTTGGGAGGAATGTCCGGGGGGATTCTGATTGTCGCCTCTGTGACGGAGCTGCTCGGCGGCAAAAACCCTAAATACCATGCCCTCTCGGGTCTTTCGGCCCTGTTGGTCCTGCCGTTCATGGTGATTGGCGGCCTGGCGCTCACCTTCCACCTCGGGAAACCCGAGCGCGGATTTTTCTTTCCCCTTTATATGAGTAACTACGCCTCATGGCTCACGATTGGTGGATGGATCATCGGAATTTTCGTTCCCCTGAGCATCGCCATGGCGATGGCCTGGTACTACGAGATTGATCGAAAGCTGCGCGTATTTCTTGCCCTCATCGGTGTGCCTGTCGGTATTTTGATGTGCTTTTATACCGGGAATCTTCTCGCAGCGGCGAAGTTTGTTCCCCTCTGGGCGTGGCAGTTTCTACCGGTTCTGTTTCTGCTGTCGGGGCTCTCGACCGGTCTCGCCGTTTGCGCCATCAACGCTTATGTCGTCAGGTATATACCCTTTCCGCCGAGAGCTCGGGATAGAATCGTTGTAATGGGGCTTGAGGATACCGCTCCCGTCCTCGGGCTCTACGATATTGGTGTCCTGATTCTGGAGATGATCTGGCTGGCGCTGTTCTTGGTCGCCCTGACAAGAGGCGGAGTGGGACATCAGTATGTAGCGAAGGCGTTGATGAGCGGCAGCCTGGCCAATTGGTTTTGGGTGGGGGTGGTGATTGTCGGTATGGCGTTGCCGCTGGCGCTGGGCGTGCTCGAACCTATTTTCCATAGATTGAAAAACAGCGCTGTGGCCGGATGGTCGCTATTCGCCAAGCTTCACCTGGTGCTGATCGGCGGCCTTGTTTTGCGTTATGTCATTGTCTGGGGAGGGGATATTTCTCAGCCTCTCGTTTATACACCGACGAGGTTGGGGCCTCCGAAAGCCGCTGCCCAAGGCTCTCCGCAGGCGCTCAATCAGGCTCTTCGTATTATTAATCGCCGGTGAACCCATGGCGGGTCTTGGTTTAGGCACAAACGCGCTTTTTCGCCTTTTCACCTCGACATTGGCAGGGGTCTTATTTGTTTGCCCTGCTTTTGCGGCATCGCCCGGAAAAAGCCCGGCGCGCGGAAAAGCGTTTTATACGGAGAGATGCATTTTTTGTCATGGTGAGGACGGCCGTGGCTGGAGTCTGCAGAACCGAATGGTGCGGCCGCCGGTGCCTGTTCCCGATTTGACGGTTTCCGAATTTATGAGCCGTTTCTCGAACCGGGAATTGTTCAAGGTGATTAAATACGGCGGCACCCGGAAGGGTAAGTCACGTTTTATGCCCCCGGCCGGCCGGTGGTTGAGTGACGAAGATATTCAGGATGTCATTACCTATGTGAGGTCCCTGGAGCGGAGCAGTTCTGATGGAAAATCCGGAAAAAAATAACGGCTCCCGGCGGTTTTCAACGAGAAGGGCCGGGTTGGATGCTTGGCGCCGGAGGCGTCTTTTTTATCACCTGGGTGCGGTGGTTTTTGTCGTGCTCGCGGTGGTCGCCTTCGCCCACCGGTCCGGTTGGGGGGATAGTGAGTCTCAACACATCCACGTGGGTCGCTTCCCGCACGCTCTCATCCTCACCGACATCAACCGGGACAGGAATCTCGACATTGTCGTGGCCGCTTCGGCCGGAGAGAGCATCACCGTTCTCATGGGTGATGGAAAGGGTGGAATTTCACGAGCCGTATCCGAGCGGGTCGGGCTCGGGCCGGGATGGATCGATTCGGGCGATGTGGACGGGGACGGGTCTATCGACATCGTGAGTGCGGAAACCGGCGCGGGGAGGATAACGATCCTCTATGGAGACGGTCGGGGTTCTTTTCCCCGCCGCCGGATTCTTGAGGTTCCGGCGGCGGTATCGCTCGGTCTCGATGATTTAAACGGCGATGGCCGGATGGATATTGTCGTATCGCAGGCGGTGCCGGGAAAAATTCTGGTGTTTCTCGCCCGCGGGAAGGGAGAGTTCGGGGAGCCGCGCGAATACCCTCTTTCGAGAGGGCTTCATATTCTCAACCTGGCCGATCTCGACGGGGACGGAAAAAAAGACATCGCCGTCGGTGGCCTTGGGCAGCAACAGGTGTCCGTCCTTCTCAATCGAGGAAACGGGACGTTTTCCGGGGCGCGTCATTTTAAGCCCGGCCGGCTGCCGCATTACATGGCTATCGAGGATTTCAACCGGGATGGACGGGTCGACATAGCCGTTGTCCTGGGGGGAGACGATTCGGTCCGGCTTCTCATGGGTGACGATGACAAGGGGTTCGTTCTCGGGGCCAGCGTCAAGGCGGGCACGAACCCGCACGGGATCGCGGTGGGCGATTTCAACGGGGACGGCTACTCAGACTTGGCGGTGGGGAGCCGTACGTCGATGGACGTTTGGGTGTATTTTGGGAGCCGCTCGGGCGAATTTCGGGCAGGCGGTAAATTTCGGGTTCCTGACGACGTTATCGCCCTCCGGGCGGGGGACATGAATAAGGACGGGAAGGCCGATCTCGTCCTCGCCTTCGCGAGTCTCCACCGGGTGGGAATCTATCTCGGCGATGGCGAAGGAAGATTTTCGCCTCGGGAGCTTTCCGCGAACAAAGGCAAATAATCATCCGTAAACGTGTGTTCCCCCTCCCGAAACCTCATGGCAGCTAATTTCGTTCTTTTTTTAGATCGGTATCCACCTGGTTTCGTCTTCAGAATTGTTATCAGGTCAGCGGTGTCCCGGTCCGGCGAATTAATAGGCCTGAATTCCTGTCTTTTTCAGCCGTAATATATTGATTCGAAATAGACTTTGATTCCTCCCAAGTCCGACCACGGAAATTATTGGGAGGTTACGGGAAAGAAAAGGCCCTGGTGCATTCGCTCGGAATGGGCCGAATCAGTAATTCGCCACCCACGCGGGAGGCGGCCTTCCTCCCGAAGCGGCCGGAAAGACTCAAGACTTTATCGGCGCACCCGATAAAATTTCACCACCTACCACCTGCGCGGATGATCCTCGGGCAGCGGCGAGCCGAAGGGCCCCGTCCCCGAGATCTGGTGGACATAGGCGATCTTCTCATGGCCGGCGGGCACGTTTCCGTTCAGGGCCTCGCGGAGCCAATCGATCACCAGCGGATTCAGGTCCAGCCCCCCCCAGCCCCTTCATCCCCCAGACGCGGTGAAATTCGTTCTCCAGCACCCAGAACTCCTTGGGGCACGCGAGCCCTTCGTAGAAGGCAAAAGCATCCTCCACCGGCGTCAGCGGATCGAACTCCCCCGCCGCCATCAGGACGGGGCATTTAATCCGGTCCTCGTAGCCCCTCAGCGTCATCTTCATCGCCATCGCATCGAAGGCCTCTTCGTCCGACATGCCTGCCATATACATGAAAATCTGCTTGAAGCGCGGGGAGGCGATATCGAAGATAAAATTCTTGTCGGCGAAGTTGGCGCTGCCCGCCGCGCAGGCGGCGACTCTCGAATCGTAGGCCGCCGTGCGGGGCGCCCAGTAGGAGCCCATGCTGATGCCGAAGACGCCGATTTTTTCGGCGTCGATCTCGGGCCGGTTCGCCAGGTGATCGATCACGGCGCTCGCGGCCCGCTCGTAGTTATCGGCGGTCACCCGGATTTTCCGGATATTCGACATCCCCTGTCCCGGGCCGTCCATGGCGCAGGCGTGCATCCCCCGGCGGAGCATGTCGTTTTGAAGGACATAGGGATAAAACTCCTTGGTCTGATCCATCCCCGGTATGTAGAGGACGCAGGGCGCCTTCCGCCTATCGGGGAGCAGATGAAGGAGAATCTGGATTTCCCCTCCCTCAAAAGGCACCTCGATCCGCTCGACCGGATAATCGGCCAGCGCCATAATCCGGTCGTAGCACCGGATGAGACCGGCGTGGAGCTTGAGTTTTTGGGGGTGGTCGTCCTCGAAGATGGCGTGCTGGGCGTGGCGGTAGGCTTCGGCCGCCTTGACGTACACCTCAAGGGCCGACTCGGGGAAGTCCGCCTCCTCGGCGGCGCGGGCGACGGCCTCTTTGTGCGCGGCCTCCTCGCCCTTGAGCTTGCTGATCATCTTATAATTCTTGACGCCCCCGGGCAGCTCGAACTTATCGTCCTCGAAGTTCTGCACCATGCCGGCCGTCTTGGCCATATAATCGAGGATCCACTGCTGGCCGTCGCGTCGCCGGACCGATTTATAAGGCATCGCCTGACCTCCTATTTAAAATTATTTTCTTGGATGAACCGCGTAGGAATATTTTTCAGGGCCGAAGTTTTTCCTGTAGCCAATCGAAGATATAGGCCGTTCCGATGGCGAGGTTATCCCGCTGGCAGTGCTGGGCTCCGCCCTCGGCGACCGTGAAAATTTTCATCGTCTTGTCTTTTGAGCCCACGGCCCGGAAGAGGCGGCGGGCGTCCCCGAGGGAAATCTGCTTGTCGTCGGCGCCGTGGGTCAGTAAAAACGGGCAGCGCATCTTCTGCACCACGCCGTCGAGGCGGAACCCCTCGAGCTTCCCGAGGGCCTCGTCTATCGATTTTGCTCCCGTCACCCATTGGATATGGTGGCCCGGCACGGACAGTTCGGACCGGAACGAGGACTCGATGCGTTTTTTCCAGGTCGCGTGGTAGTCCCAGATCGCCCCCCAGGCGACGCAGGCCTTGAACCTGCGGTCCATGCTGGCGATGCGCGGGGCGTAGTAGCCGCCCAGGCTGACGGCCATGACAGCCGTCTTTTTGGCGTTCACGTCGCGGCGGGTCTCGAGATAATCGAGCGCCGCCGAGCCGGCCGCTTCGTAGTCGTGGCGAAGGGGGGTGTTCCTGAAGCGGATGGCCTCGCCGGTGCCGGGGCCGTCCGAGATGAGGACGCTGATCCCCCGGCGGACGAGATCGAAAATCCCCCACATGTAGTGAAGCTCCTTGGTGCCATCGAGGCCGTCAAAGAAAATGACGGCCGGAGGCTTCGTCCGGCTTGTGTTCTCGGCGTGCACCAGATAGGCGGGGAGTTTTTTCTTTCCCTCGAAGGGATACTCGACCCGCTCGATTCGGGGCCGGTCGATGAGGCGCGCGAAGCGGGCGAAGCAATCAAGCGCCTTCCGGTAGGCATCGAGCGCCTTTTTATCCTTGGGTGTCCTGAACCGCTCGCCCATCTGGTAGTAGCAGCAGGCCCGCTGGTAGTGCGAGGCCGCCGAAAGGGCGTGTCCCCGGCGCTCCTCGCTCCGCCCGAGCGCCCGCACCCGGTCGCCCATCCGCGACCACTCGCGGAACCAGTGCGCATCGTCGCCGAGTTTCCGGGCCAGGCGGCGGCCCACCTGATCGATCTCGCCGATCTCCGAGCCCCCCCACTTCGCCCACGATATCATCCCGCAAATCGCGGCCGACCAGCGGTAGTCTTCCGGAAAGTACGTGTACCAGTTGGCGTTGGCCGGGGCTTCGGGCATCGTATCGCCTCACACTTAAAGGGGGTGTCCTGGTCCGGCGAATCTTTGAGCCGCTTTCACTGCAGGAACGACTTGAATCACCTTCGGTTATGATACTCTCTTGGGCCCGGCTAAAAAAATCCCATTGAAGTCATCATTCCCGCTGAATAGTCAGGACAATCGTGCTTAGCCCTGGTCCAGCGAATTTTTTTATCGGGGCCGTCCGGGCGAAATCTCTTTATTCCTCATTCTCCGTTTTCTATTAATAGGAAATGCCCGTCTGTTAGTTGAGCTGCAAATTTACCAGTATGGCGCCGCTCACGGTGAGCAGCGCCCCCGCCGGCACCCGCCAGGTAATGGATTCCACACGCCGCAGGAAAAGAAGAGCGAAGATGACGGTGATGAGGGGGGAGGTCTGGATAAGCGAAAGCATCCGGTAGACCTCTCCCCTTTGAAGGGCGCTCGCAAAGAAGAACTGTCCGACAGATCCGATGATCCCGACCAGAAAAAAGGGTTTCCATGCATTCTTGACGCCTTCGGGAACCTGGTCGCGCAAGAAAATGAAGGTGTAGAGCACCACGACGGCGAACGCCGCTACCAAACCGACAAACGTGCCCGCGAGGGTGTCGGGAAACGATGGAAGGGCCTTGCGCCAGAGCACCGCGCCCAGGGCGGCAAACCAAGCGGCGGCGATGGGCCAGAGGGCGTGGATTCGCCTCCACCGGCCCTCGGTCCTCCCGGATGACAGCAGAGCGATTCCCGTTACTATCAACAGAACGCCCCCCAGGTGGTACCACTCCGGCCGCTCTCCGAGAAACAGAATGGCCAAGAATGAGGCGAAAAGAGGTGAGCTTCCTTTGATGGGAGCCGCCCGGGCGACGCCTATCTTCGAGATCCCGAACATGAAGCAAATTGAGAAAAGCCCAGGGTTGAAAACACCGGCCACCGCCAGCCAAAGATAATGTTCTCCCAGAGGCGGAAAGCGGACACCCGAGAGCAAGATCAGGATGAGGAGAGCCGATACACCCGCGGAGCGCGAGATCGTCGAGCCGACAAAAGGATTGGTGTGCTGAAGCCCGGACCGCATCGCCATATCCGCACAGGCGAATGAGAACGCGGCGCCCATGGCGAAGAGAAGGGCGGCATCAAATATCAATACGAACATCCTTTCCGGTATGTCCTGGTCCAGCAATTATTCGGGCCGGGATACCCAAATGAATTGCTTTGAATTTCTTGAGTGTTCAACACTCTAAGGAAATCAGGATTCAGTACCTTCTCGAAAGTGTAATGAGATGAAAAAATTACGTCGAAAAATCGCCCAACGTGTTCCGTGAAGAACATTCGCCGCTTGAAAGTAAAAATCCCGCACATGCCAGATAATATATGCGCTATTCCTCCCAAGGGCTTGGGCCCAGGAATCGCCGGGCCAACACACCAGCGCCGGCGCTCAGGTGGCCATCTTCCGCTTGCCCGGCAGAGGGAAGATGGGGGAAAGAATGATGGCGAAGACCACTGTGCTCCGCAAAATGACACCTTCATATAAAGAGTGCTTTGGCGAGGTCGATTGATCGGGTCTCGTCGTGGCATGATGTGCGTCTTGCGCATAGCCGAAACATTATATCGCGTCCTGTCGAAAAGCACGATCAAGTTTCAAATTTCTGCTCGAATGGAATTGTTGCCGGATTTCAGAAGTACGGAACTTCAGGAGATCTATTTATTGCGGAGCCCGGATATGCCCGGGCGGAAAGGAAGCCATCGTGCAACTGAAGGGTCGGGCGGCAATCGTGACCGGCGCCGCGAGCGGTCTCGGGGAGGCGATTACGAGGAGGTTTGCCCGGGAGGGGGCGAAGGTTTTCGCCTGCGATCGGAATGAAGATGGTGTGAAAAAACTTGCCGCCGCGCTCTCGGCGGAAGGCCTGACAGTCATTCCACATGTGGTGGACGTATCGAAGTCAGGCGAGGTCCGGCGGGCCGCGGAGACCGCGTTCGAATCGTTCGGCCGGGTTGAAATTTTGATTAACAATGCGGGAATTTCCCCGAAAAAGACCTATCTCGACTACACCGAGGCGGATTGGGACGCCGTTCTGGACATCAATTTGAAGGGGGAATACCTGTGCGCCCGCGCCGTCTCGGAGCACATGATGAAAAACGGGTACGGACGAATCGTAAATCTCTCTTCTTCGGCGTGGCGCTCGGGCGGTTTCGCGGGGGGGATCCCCTACACTTCTGCCAAGGCCGGGGTGATCGGTCTGACGCGCTCGTTGGCCAAGACGCTGGGTTCTCACGGAATCACCGTCAACGCCATCGCGCCGGGACCGACGACGACGCCGTTGACCGATAACTGGCTTCCGGCAAGGGAATCCGAAATGGTGAAGCAGATTCCTCTGGGCAGGTTGGGGCTGCCGGAGGATGTCGCGAATGCGGCCCTCTTCCTGGCCTCGGACGAGGCTTCATACATCACTGGTATCTTCCTGGACGTTAACGGCGGAATTGCCATGGGGTGAACCGGGCCCGGGGATCGTTGGCGTTGGATGGGGCGTGAGTTGATGTGGAGATGCTCCGCAATAACTGGATCCCTGTCCGGGTCCGGCGATTTTTCGGGCCGGGTTTCCCGGATGTAATGCCTTGAATTTCTTGAGTATTCGACTTTCCCGGGGATTCAGGATTCATTGCCCCACTACTGGAGCGGACGAAGGGCTTAATTTTTCTTTAGCGTTAGCTGCAAGAGCGTGTCGGCGCGATCTTGTCCGTCGAGGTCGCGGCAGGTCTCGATGATCGCTTCGAACTGCTCCGCCGGTATCGGGATGCCCGGTATGATATCGCGGATACGGCGCGCCTCCTCGTCAAAATTCCACATGAACTCGCGTCCGGTGGATTGCTTCGTGTAGCTTTTGCCGTCCTTGGTGTGGATCGTTATCCGCGGGCCGAAGAGCGTCATTCGGTGGGACGGGATGATCGTCACCCGCTTCATGAGCTCCAGCACCTCGGGCGGGTCGTCCAGGCCGTCCGGGACGGCCGACACACCCGGGACGGCTCCCATGCTTCGCAGCACGGGGAAGCCGCGTTTCACGGCGCCGTACGCCGTGTAGTAAGAGGTTCCGCCCACCCTGGTTTCCCCATCTTCTCGCCGGCTCGGGAAAGCGGGGCTGGGATACTGTGTTTCGAGCCAGTTCACCACGGCTTCGATGCGGTCCACGTCTTGATGATTGATGTCGTTCTCTTCGCAGAGCTTCGCCGTCACATCTACGTGCGCGATGTTGTAGCCAGCGGTCGAGTAGATGCGGTAGAGCGTCTCGAGGAACATCCACCTCCTGCCCAAATCGGCGGTGATTTTGTCCAGGCTGGCCAGGGTGTCTCCGGTAAAGCTGTAGGTAAGCTGACCCATGTTGTTGCCTGCGTAGGCGTGATAGAAACCCGCGTCGCCTTCGAGGAGGGTTTCGCCGCCGATGTGCCCCTCTCTTGCCAGTGAGACCGCGAGCATGGCGTTGCGCACAGCGGCGCCCTCACGCAGGGAGTGGCCGCCGCTCCGGGGCCCTTCGAGGTTGCCCCCGGCCAGATTCACGCAGAGCGCGATCGCGGCGTTCACCTGGTCCTCGTTGAAGCGCATGATCTTCGCGGCGGCGATTGCGGAGCCGAAAATGCCGAACACCGGACTGGCGTGGAAGCCGCGCGCCATCACCGTCGGGATGAAGTCGGCCGCCATCCGCTCCATGACCTCGTAGCCCGCAGCGAGACCTGTGATGAAGTCCTTTCCCGAGACGCACGCTGTTTCCGCGGCGACGAAGGCGCCCGGGAGGATGCACGTACCGGGATGCGTGAGCATGCGGAAGGTATCCCACTTTCCGCCGGCCTGCATCAATTCCGCGTTCGCATAGGCGGCCCCGCCCTTTGTCACCTTGGCGCCGTCCACCATGATGGTAGCGCCGTTTTGTACGCCGGTTTCTTCTTCGGCGATTATCTTCATGGCCTGTTGACCGCCCGGTGACTGAGAGCCAAGGAGTGCGGACGCGAGGTTCTGGAGGGTGACCCCCTTGGCGCGATCGACCACCTCGGGGGGCAGATCTTCATAACCCAGGCCAACCACCCAATGCGCTAGCTGCCGACTGAGAGATGTCATCGATCCCCTTTCGCTGTGTCAAAGGTATTGAGCATTTGTATGGTCCGGTAATTTAGAAATTATTGTAATTCAACTTCTCTCGACAATTGCCACCACGCGGCACGGCGCGGCGGTGGCCTCCCGGAGGGAAAGCGGCGCGGCGATCATCCGGAAGCGTCGAGGCAGATCGGCCACGGCGGGCCAGAGCGCCAGGTTTTCGATGATGTAGAATTCGTGTTCCCTGAGCATCTTGTGGGCGGGCCATTCGATGGGGTCCGTGTCGATTTCGGGGCCGTCCACCCCGAAGAGCATGACGCCCAGCCCGAGAAGCCAGTTGACCGCCGCCGGGGCAACCGGCCTGACGGACTGGCGATAGTCCGGCATCCCCCATTTTTTCGAACAACCCGTGTAGATCAGGACGGCGTCGCCGGGGTTCACCGCTTCCCCGGCGGATTGAAGCGCTTCTTCGAGTTCCGGCGCTCCGATTTCCTCCCCCGGCTCTTTTCCGGAGCAGTCCAGCCAGAGGGCAGGTGTTTCGAGGAAAAGCTCCGGCGGCATTTCGTCTATCGTTTTTCCCCCCGGGAGAAAATGAGCGGGTGCGTCGATGTGGGTCGCCACATGGTCGCTGAAGGCCAGCATCGATGTCTGGACGAGCTTTGTCTCGGAGAGCAGGCTCCATCCGAGCACCGCGCCCCTTCCGAAGGTCTCCGCCTGGGCGAAGGTGGGCTCCTTGGGGATGTTCTGGGATAAATCGACGAGTAGGCGTCCCATGCCTTCTGCCTAGTCCAGAATCGCCATGGCGCGAATCGGCGAGCAGGGCCCGTCCGCCCATTTGAGGGGAAATCCGGCGAACCGGAAGCGGCTCCGCGAAATCTGTCCGAGGTTTCTCAGGTTTTCCATGTGCATGGAGTAGCGCTTGCGCATGTTGAGATGCGGCAGATCGTAGCCGGGAATCACGTCCACCGTGATTTGATCCATACCGAAGAGCTTGACCCCGCGGTCGATCATCCAGTCCACCGCCTCGACCCGGAAGGGAACGAAGTTGAAATGATACTCCTTCCGGGGCCAGTGCCGTTCGGCCCCGGTGCGCATCAAAACGATATCGTCGGGGCGAAGCTCCTCGCCCGCTTGGCCGAGGGCTTCCTCGATGACTTCGGGGGTGATCCAGTCCGTTTCGAGGATTTTTTTCTCGTACGGGTTGTATTTGATAGGGGCGAGGTGAGTTAGATCGAGAAGCACCGCTTCGCCGTAAAATCGCTCGAGGTCCACTTCCGCTATACGCTCCCCGAGGGGGTTGAAGTGGTAGGTCGCGTCCACGTGGGTGCCCCCATTGTCGCTCATAACGACAAAACATGTGCGGAACAGTTCTTCCTCGCGACCGTGCGTCCGCAAATAGGCGCTCGTCTCATAATCCTCCCAATCGGAGACGATGGTCTTGGCGAGGCCGAAGGCGCCGCCCATTTCCACCCAGGCGGGCATTCCGGTTTCGATGGGATGCGTAAGGTCAATGATCATTCGGTTGAAATCCATGATTTTATGCGGCCGGATTAATGCCGCGAATTATATGCGTAAATTGGCAGAGAATAGTAGGCAATATATGTTCCTTGGTAACATCATTCAATCCGGATAACCGGGAATTATCCGATAAGAGCGCGTGAAAGTTGGCGTCTTTTTTCCGGGGCCTGTTGGGTGCGCTCCTATAAAACAGAGCCCATGTAGATTGACTGGTCTAAGAAGTTGGCTTGGGGGGGACCTGGACAGCGGAAATGTCTGCTGACAATATGATTCTATCAGGAAATGGCGCAATTATTCGGGTCGGGCCGGCAAAGGCGCAAAAAGTGAGGAGCAAGATGAGCGAATTTAAGAGCGAAATAAGGGACGGGATGCGGATCGACTGGGACGTGCCGATTGAAATGGACGACGGCGTGACCCTCCGCGGCGATGTTTTCCGGCCCATCGGGGAGGGGGAGTATCCGGCCATCATGTCCTACGGAATCTACGCCAAGTGGCTCCACTATGCGGACGGTTACCCCTACCAGTGGAAAGTGCTGACCGAGCGCTATCCGGAGGTGACCTCGGGTTCCTCGTGCAAGTACATGAACTGGGAGGTGGTGGATCCGGAGAGGTGGGTTCCCGACGGATATGCCTGCGTGCGGGTGGACTCGAGGGGCGCCGGCCGCTCCCCGGGCCTCCTCGATCCCAGGTCTCCCCGCGAGGCCCGGGACTATTACGAATGCATCGAATGGGCAGCGGCCCAGCCCTGGTGCAGCGGCAAGGTGGGCCTGAACGGCATTTCCTATTACGCCATGAACCAGTGGCTTGTGGCCTGCCTCCAGCCGCCCCATCTTGCGGCCATGTGCTCGTGGGAGGGCGCGGCCGACCGCTTCCGGGACGGTGTCCGCCACGGCGGAATCTACTGCACCTTCACCGACGATTGGTACGACAGAACTGTTTTGCCCCGGCAGAACGGCCTGGGGACGCGGGGCTACCGGTGCCGCTGGAACGGCGACCTGGTCTCGGGGCCCGAAACCCTCACCGAAGAAGAGCTGGGAGCCAACCGGTCGGATCACCTGGGAGAACTCTTCTCCCAATCGCTCGACGGCGATTACTGGGAGGTGCGAAGGCCCGATTGGTCCAAGGTCGTGGTGCCTTTTCTCTCCGCGGGCAACTGGGGCGGGCAGGGCCTCTTCCCCCGCGGGAACATCGAGGCCTTCGAGAGGGCGGCCTCAGAAGAGAAGTGGCTTGAAATGCACGGGCGAGAACACTGGGCCGAGTTCTACACCGACTACGGCGTTGGGCTGCAAAAAAAGTTCTTCGGCCATTTCCTGAAGGGCGAGGACACGGGCTGGAAGGATCAGCCCCGGGTTCAGCTGCAGGTGCCCGATACGAGCGGGCGGTTCACCGAGCGAACCGAGGATGAGTGGCCGATCGCGCGCACGAAGTGGACGAAATTTTATCTCCATTCCGCCGGCTACGCGCTGGACGCCGATCCCCCGGCTTACGAGGGCGCCGTCAGCTACGCGGGCCTGGACGAGGGCGTCACCTTCCTTGCCCCGCCGCTCGAGGAGGCGACCGAGATCACCGGCCCCGCCGCCGCGAAACTATTCGTCTCCTCGGAGACGGAGGACGCCGACCTGTTTCTCGTCCTGCGCGTTTTTACCCCGGACCTCAAGGAGGTGACGTTCCAGGGGGCGATCGACCCGAACAAGCCGGTCGCCCTGGGGTGGCTGCGCGCCTCGCACCGTAAGCTCGACCAGGAGCGCACCCGGCCTTTTTATCCTTTTCATGCCCACGACGAAAAACAGCCCCTCGCGCCGGGCGAGGTGGCCGAGCTCGATGTCGAGTTCTGGCCCCCCTGTGTCGCCGTGCCGCCCGGCCACCGAATCGGTCTTTCCGTGCGGGGCAGGGATTATGTTTACCCTGGCGGCGTCGGCGGTGATCGTCCGGACATCATGGTTCGGGCGTTCACGGGTGTCGGACCGTTTCGGCACGACGATCCGAGGGACCGCCCGGCGGACATCTTCGGCGGCAAGGTAACGCTCCACACAGGTCCCAGCCGGGAAGCTTACGTTCTTCTTCCCGTCATCCCGCCGAAGTAGACGGCCGGCGAGGGTCGGGCCGGGCAGGTTGTTGTGCTCCGCAAAAAATGGATTCTCTCAATAATGAAAATCTTACGGAGGTCCTGGAACTCGCCTGGTTAGCTTTTTGAAGTGGATTTGCTACTATTTTGCTACCCATTCATCGGCGAAAGTGATTTCGGCGCTTGCCGGTTTGTGAGGCCGGGGCTATCCGCTGGCCGTCCGGGCGCACCGGGTGCCATGTATCCCCGTGGAAGGGGTATCCGGGCGCTCGGCGAGTATCGAACATGACCGGGGAAATGATTCCTCCAGGTAGAATCGAAGGGCCCGGCACCCCCATCAGAGGAGAAGCCGCCTTGACGAACACCTCTACAGAAGAACGAATCCTGTCCTGCATCGAGGAAGACTCTGTCGTTGGGTTCACTCGCGAGATGGTCCGCCGGCCGAGCATCAACCCGCCCGGCGACTACGACGCCATCGCCGACTATGCCGAAGGCCTCATGCGCGACCTCGGCCTAGAGGACATCCAAAGATCGGTCGGGGAGGCCGGAAGACCGAATGTCATCGGAGTGCTCCGGGGGGCGGGGCCGGGACCTGCGTTCTGCCTCTCTTCGCATATGGATGTGGTCGATCCGGGGGACCTGAACGCCTGGCGCTTTCCTCCCTTCGAGGCCGTGGTCGAGGAGGGTTTTGTCTGGGGCCGGGGCTCGGCCGACTCCAAGGGCATGCTGGCGGGGATGTTCGAGGCGGTCCGAGCCATCCAGAGCTCCGGGGTCCGGTTGAACGGCGACCTCCACCTCGTGGCCGCTGTGGACGATGAGACCGCGGGGCGCTACGGGCTCCGCTACCCGTTCGAGAAGAATCTCGTCCCCGCCCGCGCGGCCATCCTCGGCGAGGCTTCAAACTTCAATGTTCCCCACGTGTTCAAGGGGCGAATCTGGTTCGAACTGGACGTCATCGGAAAGTCGAGCCACGGCGCCTTCCCGCTGGACGGGGTGAACGCCATCCTCAAGGCGTGCAGGCTCATTCCCGCGATCTACGACATCCAGCTGGGAGGCCACCCCCGGCTGGGAGACGACACCATCAGCGTGGGGACCATCCAGGGCGGGAGTGTGGTCAACGTGGGAGCGGAGAAGTGCACGTTCGCGTTCGACATCCGCTGGGCGCCGCCCCTGACCAGCCAGGACATCCGCGCGAAAGTGCTGGAGGTGGCCGATCGGATTGTGAGCGAGGATGGAGATTTTAGCATCGGTGAGATCCGAGCGAGCGAAGAGCGCGACCCCCTCGAATTCGGCGAGGAAACCCCCCTCATCCAGGCGATCCGCTCAGCCGTGCGCAAGGTCAGGGGAACCGAGTCCGAGCTCATCGGCTGGTACTCCAGCGGCGAGGTCTTCCACATGCACAAGAACGGCAACATCGACGCCGGAACCCTGTTCGGGCCCGGCGAGCCCTGGCAGGCGCACGCCATCAACGAGCGAATCGCCATTCAGGACCTGGTGGACGGCGCGAGGGTCTACGCGCTGGCCTCGCTGGTGATGTGCGGCGGCGGGGCCGTGTGAGCCGCCTGCCGGCGTTACCCTCTCAGCCAGACGGAAAAAACCCGTCTCTTTGCCGATCGGTGAAGAAGAGCTTCAGGATGAGCTTTCCATGACGAATTACTAATTATTGCCAGATAGAGGGGTATTTCCGTAATGTCGGGTGAGAAGAGTACCCCTGTTTCGCCAGCAGGATACTGAGAATCCCCCCCCGCCATTTTCTGGTGCGGCATAACTCGAGGTTCGGATGTCCTCCATCGAGGAGCGTATTCCCGCGATCCAGTGGGTCGAAAGAGAGAACCGCCGGTTTATCACCATCTTGCGCAACCTGGACGAGGGGGGGTGGCGTTGTCCGAGCTATTGCCCTGTCTGGTCAGCGGCGGATGTCGTTGCCCATATGACACTCGGGGCCCGGTTTTACGCGCACGTGATACCGGCGGGGAGGGAGGGGCGGTTCGAGATGCCCTTTGGGGCGAAGGATTTGAAGAGCTTCTGGGCCTACAGGGATCGGGTGGGCGCCGCGCTTGCTTCCCTGCCCGGTGGCGAGCGGGTAGACCGTTTCGAGGAGGCGATCTGGAATCTTCAGGGGGTGTTCGAAGCGATCCGCCCCGAAGATATGGAAAAGGAAGCCTGGCACTGGATGTGCCCGTGCCCGGTGCACTCCTACCCCGGACAGCGGCTCTATGAACTAATTCTCCACGATTGGGACATCCGGAACGATCCGGAGGGCGAACTCCATCCCGATGCGCTGGGTGCGGCGGTCGATATCCTCGACTTCCGGCTGCCCTTTTTCTTCAACCGTGCCCCGGACCCGGGGCTGACGGGGTCCTTTCGGTTCGAGACGGCTGGCCCCGCCCGAAGCTGGGCGATGCGGGCCGAGGCGGGGAGCGCGCGGCCGGTTTCTCCCGAGGAAGGGCCGTTCGACGCGGAGATATTCGCATCCGCCAGCGATATTGTCCTGCTGACGACCGGCCGGGCCGATTTGGCTGCGAAAAAAGCGGGTGGCCGCCTCCGGACCGAAGGAGACTCCGGGTTGGCCGGCGCCCTGCTCGGGACTCTTTGCCGGCCTTTTTGAGCCTGCCACTGAAACCGGGCTGCCCGCCCTGTCCTGATGCACGATCGAGTTATCAATTTCTTTTGGACATGATTTTTATCGGATTTCAAAACATTGAAATATTTTGGGGATCTCATTATTGCGGAGGACAGGAAAGACGCCCTCGGGTTGGGTTTTTTAAAGGAGGAGGTGTCTCGCATGAAGTTTTCCGCTAGACTTGGGGGGGTTCAACACGGGAAACATAGCCAGATTTGTGAATGCTCGGTGCGGAATCAGGGTACGGGCCTCGATTGCCGCGTAATTCCGGATTGTGATTTGTTCGGATACCAGGACAGGACGGGAGTTCGACAATGACAAACGCGGAACGGTACCGCCACCTGGCCGCCTGTGTGGTTCCTTTCACGGAGAGCGGTGATATCGATCGGGAAGGCCTCGAAGCCCAGGTCGCCGAATTGGCCGAGACCGGTCTCATGAACGGATTTGTCGTGAACGCCCACGCCGGCGAGGGGGACAGCCTCACCTACGAAGAGCGAATGCAGGTCGTTGAAATCGTTGCCCGGACCGCCAAGCCGCACGACCTCCTCACCGTCGCGGGAATTTCTCCATACCCGGACACGACCGATGGCGCCATCCGCGTATCCCGCGACTCGCTGGAGCGCGGGGCGGACGCTTCCTTGATGATGGCTCCCTGCTGGTTCTCGTGGGGGATCGACGGGCCGCTCGTGCGGAGGTTCTGCGAGGAGGTTCTGGAGGCCGTGGATCTTCCCATGCTCTTTTTCGTGATGGGCGCTTATTCGGGAGTGAATTACACGACCGATGTCGTTCGCGAGATCTGCCGGGTGCCGGGCGTGGTGGGCGTGAAGGATACGACCTGGGCCACCGCCAGCTTCGAGAACAATCTTCACGGCATCCGGGAGCTGGATCGGGACGTGGCCGTCCTGACGGGAAACGACACCCTTCTTTTCTACAACTTCCTGGCCGGCGCGGACGGCACCCTTCTCATATTCCACACCCTTTGCCCCGATCTCATCGTGGGGATGTTCAATGCGGTGAAAGAGGGGGATATATCCGCCGCAAAGGCGCTCCACGAAAAAGTGGACTGTCTGGCCCGCGTCCTTTTCGAGCCGCCCATGATCAACATGGTGCCGAGGATGAAGGCCGCCCTTTATCTGTCCGGAAAGCTTCCTTCGATGGCGGTGCGGGCCCCCCTGCAGGTTCCCGGCGAGGAAACTTTGGGGCGCATCCGGAAGGCGCTTGAATTCGCCGAGATCGAGATCAAGAACACCTGACCGCCCGCGCGGTATACAGGGTATGCACGGCGAGTTACTGGTTCGCCATGCACAGGTTAAGAAGTAGCCCTGGTGGAGACATGCCAAGGCTGAATCCCGGCAATGGTCATCATCAAAACGATATTTCCAGCTCCCTCCTGTTCAAATACACAATCGAGTCCTGAATTTCCGCTTGAACGGGATTTTTGTCGGATTTTAAAAGCGCTGGATTTTCAGGGGATCCGATTTTTGCAGGGCGCAATGGAGCAATTAAAGGGAGTGATATAATTTCGGAACCCTCAAATAAGATCGAACTCAACTTGACGATTCTGGCTTGGCAGTTCCAGAAGGAGAAAAAGCGATGGCAAGAAATAAAACCATAGGGGTAATTGGGCTGGGAAAGATGGGCAAACCCATCGCGGAAGAGTTGATTGAAGCAAAAACGCCTCTTATGGTGTGGGACACATCCCCGTCAGCCCGGAAGCCTTTCGAGAACATGAAAGGTGCTGAGGTGGCTGAACCCGGCACGATGGCGGGAAAGTGCGCGGTTATTATTTTCGTCGTCCCCTCCTCGCTGGAAGTGGCGGATTGCCTGAAGGGAAAGGAGGGAATCCTGCAAAACGCGGGCAAGGGGCTGGTCCTCTATGATTTCACCACATCAGATCCCGTTGATACGAAAAAGTTGGGCCGTCTGGCCGAGAAAAGGGGGATAGCTTACCTCGATGCCGGGATGGGCCGGGGCTCCACCAGGAAGCTCGTCCTCATGATAGGAGGAGATCAAAAAGCATTCCGGCGTACGAAAAAACTTCTCGCCCCCATCGTGGAAAAAACCTTCCATCTTGGGGAGCTCGGTTCCGGTCACGCGATGAAGCTTGTTCACAACATGGTTCTCCACACTATCTTCGTGTCCACCTGCGAAGGTGCTCGGATGATTGAGCGGATGGGGATGAGGGTGGAGGACATGATCGAAATTTTTAATGCTTCCGTCGTCTATAGCTATGTAAGCCGTCACCGCTTCCCGAATAACATTCTTTCAGGGAAGTGGAACGCCAATTCTCGCGTTTTCAATCTCCATAAAGATGTAGGCCTGGCCGTCAAACTGGGCAAAAAGCTTGGGGCGGAGGTCTCGCTGGCGGAAAGAACTTTTTCTTTTTTAGGGAAAGCCATCAAGCGAGGGATGCAAGAGCAGGATTTTTCATTGCTCTATAGGGACTTTGAGAAGATCAGGAGGGTGCGGCCGGCCTCCCCCTCGAAACCGGTCCATTCGGATTAAGGGAATTTTGTAGCCGGACTCTCATCGGAAGTGTCGCAATTTTTTTTTAGGGGGGAAGATTTACCTTACCCCGTTTCCCGTTCAGGAGGGGCCTCATGACGTTCTACAGTTGGGATACGGTTCCGGAGGAGCACAATCGCTCCGGCGTGATTCACCGCCGGCTTTTCGGTAAAAACGTTCAGGTGCAATTGCTCACCATCGAACCGGGTGGCGAGCCCGCCGAGCTTCACGACCATCCGGAGATCGAACAGTTTTTCTGCGTTCTGGAAGGCGAGTGGGAGATGCGGGTGGATGAGGAGAAGCGCCGCGTGGGTCCCGGCGATGTCATCTACGTCGCGCCGGGCCAGATCCACAACATCACGCTCCTGGGCGACACGACTGGAAAAGTAATCGAGGTTTATCAGCCCGTGTTGAGCACCGAGTTGGCGGAGGAGCGCAGAAGGTCAGCCAATCCTGGCTAGGGCGGCCGGGGCCGGGCTCAAACCTGTGCTTCGCAATAGCTTCATCCTCTCTCTCACGTTGCGATGACGCGATCGGCGGGTGAGTATGCATGGCGAATTACTAATTCACCCTGTACAGGTTGACACCCCCGAGCGGGTTTCCGATATTAAGGGATGGATGTCTTTTTCATCCTGATCAGCCTTTTGTTCGGCCCTCCTGCACAGATGTCCCGAAAATGATGTCCAGAGAAAAGTCAGCGAGTTCGATCCGCGCCCTGACTCCGATGTTTTTCTCCATCAGAGAGAGGGAGGCCATCATGACGGAACACCTATACCGCCCGGGGGGCTGTGAATCCGCGCGGAGAATTTGATGCCACGGTGCGAGTCTCAGCGACCTGGGCAGATTTCTCAACACTCCTGGAGGGGACGACCGTGACTAGTCTGATGGAACGGATGGAGATCGCAAGCCTCTGCGTGGATACCTGTCTGGGGATCCAGGAAGGAGAGAAGGTGCTCGTCCTCGCCGACAGGGAGCACCTCGAATATGGCGAAGCCTTGAACGCCGCGGCGAACCTCCTGGGGGCGGAAACCGCGATCACCGTTCTCCCCGATCCCAAAAATTACGAAATGGAGCCCAGCGGGATGGTGGTCGCGGCCATGAACGCGGCGGACGTCCTGATCGTCGTCTTGTCGGAACTGGCCCAAAACCAGTTCGCGCATTCAATCGCGCGAAAAGAGGCCACGGAAAAAGGCGTCCGGTACGGTGGCTACAGGATCCTTCCTCCCGGCTCGCGCCTCACCCGCGAAGATCTGCTGGAAACAGGAGAGCGTGTACTCCGGCTGATAGACCGGCTGACGTCCGCGGATTCCGCGCGCCTCACGACCGCACTGGGGACCGAAGTCACCATGTCCCTGAAAGGGAGAAAAGGGTTCGGCGTCTCACCCATCTGCACCAAATGGGAACCGGGCCGCTGGGCCGGCCTGCCGAATTTCGCCGACGCGCACATCGCACCCGTGGAAGGCACCGGCGAGGGCGTGGCGATCATCGACGGGATGGTGAACTGGATCGGCTTCGTGCGCGAGCCCCTTAGGATAACGATCGAAAAAGGCAGAATAACCGATGTCTCCGGGGGCGCCGACGCTGAGCGGCTGCGCGCCATTCTGGATCAGGGGGATGAAAACGCTACGAATTTCGCGGAGCTGGGCATGGGCACCGTCGCCAACGCGCTGCCCGTGGGCTCGAACCTGGACAAGCGCCTTCTCGGCACCGCTCACATCGGACTCGGGGACAACTCCGTCCTCACCGGGAAAGTCCGGAGCAACATGCACATGGACGCCCTGATGTACGGGGCGACGGTGGAACTGGACGGCGAGCCCATCGTGAAGGAAGGGAAATTCCTGGCGTGATCGAAGGATGCCGCAGTGCTCCGAAAAAATTGGGTCACTTGGGAATCCAATTATAGCGGTGCACGGTTCGGCTGATTAAAGATGGGAATCCCCCTGTCAGCGGGATTGGTTCGAACCCAAGAGGCGGAGGGCGAGGCGAAATTCAAAGGAGATGGCAGGTGATGAGTTCGGAAAATGGCACCCGAATCGTGAAATCCGGATGTTTTTGTTGCCACGCGGGATGCGGAATTCTTGTCCACGTCAAGGACGATCGTGTCGTCGATGTCGTCGGCGACCCGGACCACCCGCACAACCGGGGCAAGATATGTGTCAAGGGCCGCCACTCAATCGAAACCCTCTACCACAAGGATCGATTGCTATATCCCCTGAAGCGCGTGGGCAAGCGCGGAGAGGGGAAGTGGGATCGCATTTCCTGGGACGAAGCCCTGGATACAAGCGCCGCCGAACTCAAACGGGTCATTGATCGCTACGGGCCCCTGGCCGTCACCGGCGGAGACGGCACGAAGGGCGACGAAGTGGCCTGGATCATAGACCTTTTCCTCCTCAAGCTCGGCACAACGAACCGCACCGGATCCGGACGGGCTCAATGCATGATGCCGCGGCGGGAGGCCTCAAAAGCGGCTTTCGGCAATTACTACACCATTGATTTCGAGGGAGGACCCGAATGCATGATCCTCTGGGCGGATCAGCTTGAGGTCTCGAACCACAATTCCGTCCTGGGCTGGAAGGTGCAGGAGAACCTCAAGCGGGGCGCCAAGCTGATAGTGATAGATCCGCGGCGGACGGCTTACGCCCGCCGGGCGGACCTCTGGCTCCGGATTCGCCCCTCGACCGACGTGGTCCTGGCCATGAGCATGATTCACGTCATCATCGAAGAGGGCCTTTTTGACCGCGAATTCGTTACGAAATGGACCAACGCTCCCTATCTGGTGGATACCGCGTCGGGCGATCTGCTCCGGGACGCGGAAGGGCGCTATCTCGTATGGAACGCGGAAAATAACGAGGCGGCCCCGGCCGACACCCCCGGTGTAAAGCTCGCCTTGGAAGGCTCGTTCGAGGTGGCCGGCCTCTCGTGCAAAACAGCCTGGCAACTCCTGCGCGAGCGGTGTGCGGCGTACCCGCCCGGAGAGGCGGCCCCCATCACCTGGCTGAAGGCGGAGGACATCGTCCGTGCGGCGCGCCTCTATGCAACCACCCGGCCCGCCGCCATCAGCTGGGGCGTAGGCCTCGATATGAACATCAACTCCCACCAGGGGCCGAGAGCCCTGACCATCCTGGAGTGCCTCACCGGCAACGTGGACAACCAGGGAGGGAATTACTACCCGACGCCGCGCTGCAAGGTTCACCGGGAATTCGTTGAGGAATTCGCGGCCACGCTTCCCGATGAATCCTTCGAGAATCAGCTCGGCGGCGACCGCTTCCGGCTCGGTTCCGGGGTCACCGCGAAGCAATACGCCAACAACCCCGCCGTCCTGCGCGCCATCCTCACGGGAGAGCCTTACCCGGTGCGGGCCTGGGTTGCCATGGGGGGAAACCCCGTCATGACCTGGAGCAATTCACGCGAGGTCTGCGAGGCCCTGCTGAAGCTCGATTTTCATATGGGATTCGACCATTTCATGACCCCCTCGCTCCAACTCGCCGACATCGTGCTGCCCGCTCCCACCCAGTTCGAGAAGGAGCGCCTCGCGGGACCGCACAGCTACAGCCCCTTCGGGAACGTCATGTGTCAGAGAGCGATCGAGCCGCTGGGAGAGGTACGCGATGAGTTCGAGGTTTCGGGCGAGATCCTGCGGCGCATGGGGTTGGGAGAGAGTTGGCCCTGGCGCACGATCGTGGCTTTCTACGAAGAGCGCCTGGCCAAGGCCGGCATCTCATGGAATGAAGTGACCGAGGCGGGCGGCCTTCAGGACAAGCTCATCTACCGGAAACACGAGACCGCCTATTTTCGAGAGAGCGGAGGTTTTCCCACCCGTACCGGCAAGGCGGAAATCTACTGCACCCGGTGGCACGAGAACGGCTATGATCCGCTGCCCTTTTTCACCGAGCCGCCCGAAACCCCTTATAGCAGCCCCGAGGTGGCGGAGGAGTATCCCTTCACCGTTATCACGGGTGCCAGGGTTCCCTATTTCTTTCACACCCAGCAGCACCACGAGGGAACTCTCCGCGGGCTTCATCCCGAGCCTTTGACTTGTATCCACCCCGATTCGTCCGCGCGGCTCGGAATCTCGAATGGCGACTGGATATGCATCGAGAGCCCGCGAGGGCGTTGCGCGCAGAAGGCAAAATTATTCGACGGCCTCGACCCCCGGGTGATCAGTGTGGAGCATGCCTGGTGGTTCCCGGAGGAGGAACCCTCCCTGCCCCATCTTTATGGCGCCTTCCGATCGAACGCGAACACCCTCACGCCGAACAAGGACCCCTTCCTCGACCGGGCCTTCGGGGGCTACACCTTGCGGGGATTTCAGGCGAAGGTTTACAAAATTACCGAAGAGGAGGCCATGTCCATCGGTTTGGAAGAAGAGGCGGCGGCCGGCGTTTCGGACTCATGAAGAGCGAAAAGCATCCGATCTTTCGGCAGGAACTTTTTACAGATATCTGGAACGAACATTTAGATTTGAGAAGGGGAGGTAAATACGGCTCATGAAATCCTACGACTGGAACGAGATGATCGCTCACCAACAAGAAGGCCGCATCCGGCGCGTCATCGCGGGAGAGCTGATGACCGTCCTCCGCCAGGTCATTCCCTCGGGTCCGGACTCCTTGGGCGCCCATAGCCACCCCCAGGAGCAAATCAGCATTGTGCTCGAGGGAAGGGCGCGCTTCACCTGCGCGGATGAAGAAGTGACTCTCGGCCCGGGCGGGGTGGTGATCTTTCCTCCCGATACGGAGCACTCCACTCAAAATCTGGAGGACGGGGATCTGGTGGTGGAGGAGATATTCTCTCCGGGCGTGGAGCGGCTCAACAAGCTTGCGCCGCAATCTTAACGAGCAAGTCGAAAGGAGGGGTCGAGGGACAGCGAAGGGTCCGGTTGGCGAGCAGTGAGTTTCCTCTTATTTTCCCTGTTTAACTGGGAATTAAGCGGAGAAGGGTTTGCTCTGGACTGTGCTCATCGCCAAATAATTTCTCCGTCTTTTCTCTGTTTCGATCTGACACTCTATTACCGCTATTTCCTGGGGTTTTCCCGGATTCAACCGGACATTTTCCTATTCTCCAGGGCCGCATTTCTAGCCAAAATTGGCGCAAATCCGCTTCCTCCCGGAATGTGCAATCATCAGAGTCCAAAAGACTTGATTCCTTGTGATATCCAATTTCGCCGGGTGCGGGCTACGCCATGAGTATTGTCCCTTGCCGCATGACGGTGGATGGAATTTCGCGGAACACGGCCGAAGCGCTGAAACCAAATGCGTATGAGCTTTCAAGCGCGATGGAGCGGAGCCCTTTTCCCGCAACTTAAAAAAGAGAGTGTTTTATCCAAAATACAGCCGTTGCACTTCACCTAAAAAAATCGATAATACAGGTCATTGCATTTCACCTAAAATAATCGATACGGAGGCGCGCATGAGCGAGAAGACCCACGATGGGCACACCGAGCTTACGGATAACGAACTTCGGGTCCGGGCGCTCGAGTCGTTGCTCACCGAAAGAGGCTTGGTGGACGCGGACGCTCTCAATGAACTTATCGACACCTACGAGACCAAGATCGGCCCGCGCAACGGGTTCAAGGTGGTCGCCCGCGCATGGACGGACCCCGAATTCAAGAAACGGCTGCTCGAGGACGGCAATGCGGCCCTCGCCGAGATGGGCTACGAAGGGCGGCAGGGCGAAATCATGGTGGTGCTGGAGAACACGCCCAAGATTCACAACATGGTGGTCTGCACCCTTTGCTCGTGCTATCCGTGGCCGGTGCTGGGCCTTCCTCCCGCCTGGTATAAATCGTTCCCCTACCGCTCACGCGCGGTGATCGACCCCCGAGGCGTTTTAAAGGAGTTCGGCCTCGAGCTCGGGGACGATGTCGATATCCGCGTGTGGGACAGCACCTCGGAGACGCGGTTTATCGTCCTTCCCGAGCGCCCGGCCGGGACCGAGGACATGACCGAAGAGGAACTGGTCGAGATCGTCAACCGCAACTCCCTCATAGGAACGGCCCTGGTCGAGGCCCCGAGCGCGATAGGAGATCAGACATGAACGGCGTGCACGATATGGGCGGCATGCACGGGATGGGGCCCATCGTCCTCGAAGAGAACGAGCCCATTTTCCACGCGGAGTGGGAGAAGCGCATATTCGCTCTCTCGCGCGCCATGGGCTTTCAGGATCGGTGGAACATCGATATGGCTCGCCATGCCCGCGAGCGCATCCCGCCTCACATCTATATGGCGTCGACTTATTACGAGCGGTTTTTGTTGAGCCTTGAGACCCTGTTGGTTGAAGGTGAGTACTTTACGCAAGAGGAAATCGACGAGCGCGTGGCCAAGCTCGCTAGGGAGGAAGCCTGATGCCTTTGCTCACGAAGGAGATGGTCGCGGGGATGCTTCGGCAGGGGGAGGGTTTTAAGGTAGACACCGACATTCCGCCCAGGTTTTCGGTCGGCGATCGCATCCGGGCCCGCGATATCAATCCCGAGGGCCATACACGTCTTCCGCGCTATGCCCGCGGCCGGCAGGGAGTGATCGATAAAGACTATGGCGTTTTCGTCTTCCCCGACACCATGGCCCGGGGCGAGGGGAAAAACCCCCAGCACCTATACAGCGTCCGCTTCATGTTCAGCGAACTTTGGGGGCCCGACGCACGGGCCGGGGATTCCGTTTATGTCGACATGTGGGACGACTACATGGACCCCGCATGAACCCATACAATGAGTCCATGAGCGAGAGTGGCGATGAATGACCCGAAGGATTTTGATGCGCTTCCCTCAATGCCGCGGGATGAGGAGGGACCCGTCTTCCGCGAGCCCTGGGAGGCGCAGGCCTTTTCCATGACCTTGATGCTCTACGAGCAGGGGCACTTCTCCTGGAGAGAATGGACCGAATGCCTGGGCGCCGAGATCACGGCGGCCGAAGAGCGAGGAGACCCCGACCTGGGAGATACTTATTACCTTCATTGGCTTGCCGCCATCGAAAAAATGGTCGCCGAAAAAGGCATCGTGGAGGCCGATACCCTACGCCGCCGAAAAGACGAGTGGGATGTCGCCGCACGGACGACTCCTCACGGCCAGCCGATATTGCTTGATCACCAAAAAGAACAGTAGGGAATTCGCCGGCCGCTCTCTTCCTGAGAGGAAAAACGCCGGATTGCAGGAATTTTCCGGCCCCGATCTGCCCGGGGGTCTGTGCTTTCGCCCGGCTCGCCGCGCGCGCATTGGGCAGGCGCGGGCTTATTGTGCACGCCGAAAGCCGCGGCCTTTTTCTCGTGAAGGTTCTAACCTCGGCCAATCCGGTTTCTGTGAATCCAAAATCATCTTGAATTTCCATGCGAAATATATTTACGAATCGCTACGATAAATTCACGGCATATCGAATTTCCCTCAAACAAGGCTCCGGAAGGTGCCGTCCCGTCCGAATACTCGTCTGAATCCTAATCCCCCCTCTCATGATCGAGTCTCTTCGTGGCTACGAATTGATAAGGGAAGAAATCGTCAATTTCAGGGACGAGTCAGTTTAGGCTAGTATGTTACAATTCTAGAAACCGTAGAGAATTATTGGTTAAAATAGGTTGGTGGGAAGAGGGAGTATCCTATGGCCGGTAATCCGTCATTCACCGAGCGCCTCGGCGTCAGGACCATCATCAACGCGCGCGCGCGCCTCTCGCGTCTGGGTGGGTCGCTTATGGCGCCGGGGGTGTGGGAGGCGATGCAGGACGCGGGCCGGGCCTACCTCGACATGGGAGAGCTCCATGTGCGGGCCGGGGGGCGAATCGCCGAGCTCACCCGGAACGAGGCGGCCTACGTCACGAGCGGATCGGCGGCCGGGCTCGTACTGACGACGGCGGCCTGCATCACCGGGACCGACCCGGCGAAGATGGACCGCCTGCCCCATATCGACGGGCTCAAGAACGAAATCGTAATCCACCGCTTCCAGCGCAACCACTACGACATCAATATTCGCCAGACCGGGGCCCGGCTGGTCGAAATCGGAAATCAGCGCACAACCCACCCTTGGGAGCTCGAAGGAGCCATCGGCGAGCGAACGGCGGCTGTGATGTATTTTCCGGGCAGATACCTGGGCGCCAATATCCTCCCGCTCGAAAAAGTCATCGAGATAGCAAAAGGGCGGGGCGTTCCCGTTATCGTGGACGCCGCCGCCCAACTACCGCCGGCTGAAAACCTATGGGCCTACTCTGAAATGGGCGCGGACCTGGTGATTTTCAGCGGAGGAAAATCGCTCGCCGGTCCCCAGAACACCGGCCTCATTCTCGGGAGAAAGGACCTTGTCGCCGCCTGCCGGATGATGGGAAGCCCCTGCTACGCCATCGGTCGGCCGATGAAGGTGGGCCGCGAAGACATCGCTGGGCTTATGGCGGCCCTTGAGCACTACCTCAACGGCGGCGAACAGGCGCAGGTGGCCCACTGCGAAAAACTCACGGAATTTCTTCTCGAGCGAATTTCGGGTATCGCCGGTCTTTCCGCCCACCGGCGCTTACCCAACGAACTCGGCCAGGCGCTTCCCGAGGTGGTGGCCGAGCTCGATGAGGCCGCCCTCGGTCTCACGCGGGAGGAATTTATCCGGCGCCTCTGGGAGGGCGACCCGCGCGTCGAGGTGGGCCCCGACGGAGACCGCGGCTTCTATCTCAGCCCCGATCCTCTTCAGGAGGAGGAAGCGGGGATTTTGATAGAGAGAATCAAGGAGGTGCTCGCCTCCAAGTAAGGCCCAGACCATTCGGGCAGATCGCCGGCTGGACCGCTGGGTTTCTGAACGGTTTTTGATATCATTCAATATTAATAAAGGCAGGTTTTTTTCTCGAAAGGAGGCCAACCATGCCCCGTTCAATCAACCGGATGTCTCAGAGAACGAGAAACTGTCTTTTAGGCGTGGCGCTCTCCGTTCTTGTGCTTTTCGCCGCTGGATGCTCCGAAGAGGAGAAAAAGCCTGTTGTATCCGCGAATCTATGCCTCACACTTCCGAACGGAATGGTGCTCGGTCCCTACGATACGGACAAGGCGTGCCAAACAGCCCGGGATAACATGCCCGACGGCAAATGCCATATTTGCAAGAACACCGAAAAGAAAAATAAATAACCGGATTAAGGCGAATTTTCGATACCCGGTTCCGCACGAATCGCAATCACTTTTTCCTTGCCCCATAGAGAGCGGGTGAATACAATCTATGGGTCTACCCGGATATACGACTTAGGCGAACACCAATAGAAAGGCCCCAAGAATGCCGGTCATGGTCCAAGCGCGGGACGTTCAAAAATTCTATGGGGATTTTCAGGCCTTGTGCGGGGTATCGATGGATATCCAGGAGGGCGAGGTAGTCGTCATCTGCGGGCCAAGCGGATCGGGGAAAAGTACTTTCCTCAGGTGTATCAACGGCCTGGAGAGGATACAGGGAGGCGACATTGTCGTGGACGGCCTTTCTGTGGCCGATCCCAAAACCAACATGAACGAGCTCCGCTCCGAGGTGGGAATGGTTTTTCAGCAATTCAACCTCTACCCCCACATGACGGCCCTTCAAAACATCACGATTGCCCCCATCAAAGTGCGCGGCTCGAACCGATCCGATGCCGAAAAGGTGGCGCATGAACTTCTGGGCAAGGTGGGCATCCCCGAAAAGGCGGACAGCTATCCTTCCGAGCTCTCCGGCGGCCAGCAGCAGCGCGTCGCGATCGCGCGGGCTCTGGCGATGAGCCCCAAGGTGATGCTCTTCGACGAGGCCACGAGCGCTCTTGACCCAGAGGTCATTCACGAGGTCCTTAACGTCATGCTCGATCTGGCCCGCGACGGTATGACGATGGCCGTCGTCACGCACGAAATGGGTTTCGCGAAAGAAGTGGCGAACCGGGTGGTCTTCATGGACGAGGGGCTCATCGTCGAGACGGGCGACCCGAACGTGTTTTTTTCCAACCCCAAGGAAGAGCGATCCAAGCAGTTTCTCGAAAAAATTCTATAGTCTTGCCCCGTTCGAATCGCCTTCGCTTTATACCGCCGTCGTATCCTCAATCGAACCGGGTCTTTGCCCGAGGCGGTTGCCCAGCTGTGAAAGCGAGAAACAACAAACGAAATAGATGGCGGCGATGAAGGTGAATACCGCGAATGAGGCGTTTTCCCGCCCGTTCACGATGGTGCCCGCGCGGAAGAACTCGATCACCCCGATAACAAAAGCCAGCGATGTGTTCTTGAACAGGGCCACCGAGCGGTTCACGATGGCCGGCGCCATATTGCGCAAGGCCTGGGGGAGCACGATGTAGCGCATCGCCTGAACGTAGGTCAGTCCCGTGGAGTAGGCGGCCGCCACCTGGCCCCTTGGGACCGAACCGAGACCCGCCCGCACGATCTCGGCCCCGTAGGAGCCGTTATGAATCATCAGTGCCCACATCGCTGCCCAGAACGGGCTCAGGGCAAAACCCACGAGGGGACGGCTCAGGAAGTAAACCCAGACAACGAACATGAGCCCCGGCGTTCCCCGGATCACCTCCACCACCGCTGCGGCCGGGCCGCGAAGCCACCAGAGGCTGGAAAAACGCATTGAGCCGAAAACGATGGCAAAGATCCAGCACCCCACCCAACTCAGCGCGAACAACTGTAGCGTCAGGCCGAATCCCTGAACGAAAAATCCGAAATTCTCGGGGATGACGTGCCACTTCCAAAATGATTCCAAAGAAATTCTCCCCCCGGCCGCCGGCTCAGGTGGCCGACCGCACCTTCAGGCCAAACATTCGCTGGCCGAAATAGATCACGCCTACCGTCATGAGGGTCAAAAGCAGGAAAAGTACCGTTCCGCTGGTATAAGCCTCGAATCCGGCGAAAGTTTCTTCCTCGATTTTCTGCGAGTAAAACATCAGGTCGGTGATGGCGATCGTCATCGCCACTGCGGAATTCTTGATGATGTTAAGTACCTGGCTCGACATAGGCGGGATAACGATGACCAGCGCCTGAGGCAGGATAATATGCCGCCAGGTCTGGTAGCGCGACAGTCCGGTCGAAAACGAAGCTTCCCATTGCCCCTTCGGGATGGACCGGATGCCGGACCGGACCACTTCTCCCATATAGGCGCCGGTATAGAGCGAGAGACCCAGAATGCAGGCGAAGGTGCTGGGGATCAGCAACTGGGTCCCGAACGGCTCGTTCATGAATACGTTGACGAGCTCCTGGAGGCCGAAATAAGCCCACCACATCTGGACGAGGAGCGGGATGTTCCTGAAAACCTCCACATAGGAGGTCGAGAAGACGCGGACCCACCGGATTTCCGTTGTCCGCCCGATTCCACAAAAAATGCCGAGGATCAGGCTGATGACGAGCGACCAGGCGAAGATGTACATCGTCATGCCCACGCCCTTCAGGAGAAACCCCCTGTAGTCCCAGATGACGCCCCAGCGCCACTGATAGTCGAACTCGGTCTGAAAATCGAAGGGCCACAGGTTGAAGGCGAAATACCAAACGGCGAGGGCCGCCACGCTCCCCCAGGTGAGGAGGAAGGCCTTGCGCTCCCTGGGCGACTCGAAGGGCTTCCACCGGCGGACCTTCACAATGGCGCCGGATACCCAGCCTCGGTCTTCGCCGCTCACGCGCGCTTCTCCCACGGCATGGCGGCCGCCCCCCGCCGGGGAGCGGCCGTTCGCCGGTTCATCGCAGCAATAAGATTGAAGCGCAACTTATTTCGGATACCAGGGAAGCGTGAAATCCGGATCCCGGCCGAACCACTTTCGCCAGATTGCGTGATAGCGCTTGGTTTCCCAGAGTTCGAGGAGAACCTCGTTGACGAAATCGCGCCAGTCGGAATCGTTTTCCCGAAGACCCATTCCGTAAGGTTCGATGGTGTAGAGCTTGCCCGGAACGACGAGTTCTGGATTGTTCTTCGCCATCCACTGCAGCAGGATGTCGTCCGTGACCATGGCGTCCACTTTTTTCTGTTTCAGGGCGAGAAGGTTTTCGGTGTGCTCCTGGAAGGGAACGATGATCGCCTTGGGCTGGACCTTGAGCAGGTTGGGTCCCGCGTTCCCGCCCTGAACGGAGGCAACGCGCTTGCCGGCGAGCTGGGAGATATGCTTGATGCCCGTATCTTTGCGTGTGATGAATCGCTGGCCCGTGATGAGATAGTGCATCGAAAAATCGATGACCTTATCGCGAGAGCGCTTATGCGTCATGGTGGCGGCGATGAGATCGACGTTTCCGTTGACAATGAGCGGAATCCGCGTTTTTGAGAGCGCCTGGACGAATTTGGTCTTAACGCCAAGCTTCTTGGCGATCTCATTGACGAGGTCAACGTCGAATCCGTCTGGTTTGCCGGTTTTTTTGTTGATGAAACCCATCGGCGGAAAATCGAACTTCACTCCCGCGACGAGCACCCCCCGCTTTTTTATCTTTGCCAATGTCGACTCGGCGGAGTATGAATTTGGCACCGCCAAAAACGTTACGGCCACGGCCAAACTGAGTATCGCCAACGCAATCCGTTTCATTGCTCCCCTCCTTAATTTTGGAAAGTGGGATAACACATTGAAACAGCGGGTGAAACCCGAGGATCTCCTCTCTTTTCGAGCCGGTTTTTCGTCAAAAGGAATTAAGATTACTATTCTAAATAGTGGGTGTTGTTGTCAAGAGGTTATTTTCTGTCCTTGACGGCCCGGGGATATTAATCCGGAACTGAATCAGGGGGCTATTTTCCGTGAACGAATCCATCATGGCTCCGACGGCCAGGCGTCTTGTCGAAAGGGTATTGGCCGTTCGGCCCGGTGAGAGGGTGCTCCTTCTCACCGACCCGACCCGGCCCGCCTCGATTACGCAGGCGCTTGCCCACGCCATCACGGCCGCCGGGGGAGAGTTGGCCCTCATGTACATGAAACCGGTCACGATGGGTGGTGTCGAGCCGCCCGGTCACATTGCCGCGGCCATGAAAGCATCAGAGTGCATCTATCTCCAGGGGAGCTTCGCGGCAACGCACACCGATGCCGTCCGGGAGGCACTTGCAGCCGGAGCGCGTGTGGTGGACATGTGGGGTTTCGAGGAAGAAATGATGACTGTCGGCGGCGCGGTGGCGGACTACGAAGAGATAGGCGGAATCACCCGAAAGCTAGGAGAGCGGTTGAATACAGCTCGAGAGGGCCGATTTACCACGCCGGATGGATGCGACATGACCTTTTCGCTTGAGGGAAGAGAGTGCGTCGAATTCAACGGAATCGCGGCCGAGCCGGGTCAGATCACCGCCTGCCCGGATGGTGAGGGAGCGATTGGCCCGGTTGAAGGATCGGCGGAAGGTGTCATGGTCAATCCTGTGTCCGTCGAACACGGGGAATTGGGGTTCGTCTCAGAGCCCATGCGGCTTGAAGTATCCGGTGGTCATGTGAAATCGGTGACCGGCAGTCCTACTGCCGAGCGATTCCGGCGAATACTTGAGGAAGGTGGAGATGAGGCATGCAACATTGCGGAATTCGCGGTGGGAACCAACCCCGGATGTCGGAAGAATGTTACTTTGCGGGAAGCCAAAACGGCATGGGGCACTTGTCATATGGCGGTGGGGGACAACAGGACCCTGGGAGGAAGTGTTTTTGCTCCGTTGCATGTGGACATGATTTTTCATCGTCCCACGGTGTGGCTGGACGAACAGATCATTGTCCGGGATGGGGAGATTGTTGGCCTTTGAACCCGAGAAGCGAATAGCAGAATAATTTCTGCATGACCTGATTGTTTCAAAATCCATTCCCATGGCTCCCTTTAATTCGCCATGCACAGGTAATTCATCACCCGGGAATCAAAATATTAAGCGCTCACCAGAAAAACCACCCCTGCCGTAGCGATGAACCCACCAACGGCTTCGCGCCAATGCATGCCGGAAATGCCCGCCCGGCGTATGACGCTTCCCGCCCCTGAGCCCATTACGAGCAGGATCGATGTCGCCAGGATAAATCCCGCGCTATAAAGCGCTGGCATAACGGCTTGCGGAATTTCCGCGCCATGAGCGTAACCGTGAAAAACGGCGAATAAGCCGGCCATTCCTAGACCTTTCACCACACCCGTATTCCACGACAGCGCAATGACAATACCTACAACAAGAACCGAAAGAGCAATTCCCGCTTCCGCAAAGGGCAGCGATATTCCGGTCATCCCCGCCACACCGCCTACAAGCATCATTGCGGCAAACAACGCGGGCAGTTTCCAGGCCGTGTCTTTTCCCATCTGCCCGGCCCAGAAGCCCACGCCCAGCATGACCAGCACATGATCGAGACCGCCGAGGGGGTGAAGGAACCCCGCGCCAAACCCCGCGCCATGGGCACCGAAGGTATGCGCCTCCGATACGCCGGCAAACCCCAGAACAGCCAAAGCCGAAAAAGCCGCGGTACAATATTTTCGAATCATTCCTTTCGTCTCCATCGGTTAAAATTTTCTTAAACGAACCGCCTTGCGGCCCAAAACCGAAAGACGTGCAACTTTCCAAACCTCATCGAACGCCCACCTGAGTCTGACGGGAGACTCGGCCAGCCAGCGCACCATTACCCCGGGGCCTTCAAGATGGCAGGCGCCTCCCGAAACACCTCCCGCGTCCGACAGAATTTTGTCCAATTCCTCGGTTACTTTGTCCAGCACGGATTCTTTTCCCCCAAGCACGTAAAAAGACCCCAAATAGGGAAAGGGCTCGAACAGGCCCAGCGAGCATGGGTCCATCCGATCCGGGCGAATCTCCATGGCATCGGTTAACAAGGGAACGCCGTTCAGCCTCGCATCGACACGGAGCGCCACCTCGGTGAAATCGAAAGATTCACCCATAGCAACTCTGCCCTGATAAAGGGTCTCGCCATAAAGCAATCGCGCGCCTTCGGCAAGATCCAGCGCAACCTCCTGCCGGTACCGGGAACCCGCGAACGGAATGATCGGATCCGGGATAAACTCGAGCACCGAATCTTTTTCCAATCGGATCCTCGTCCGGGAAACCACCGACTCGTCCGCCGTTCGGTAGATTCGGGTCGCTCCCTGCGTGGTGAATAGAACTTGCGCCCCCTCGCCCAGGAAAATCTCCGTTTCCAGGAAATCCCCGCCAACCGATCCGCCTGTCGGATTAATCAATGTGAGGTGGGCCGGCTCCTCTCCTTCGGGATAAAGCGGACGGATAATCTGGAGAGGAACCCTGAAATAACTGTCTCTGAGAATGGTTCGCCCGCGCGAGCGCTCGAACCGGGCGCTCGCGTAGCCATGCCGGCCGATCTGGGAGGGTGCCAGTACCGGAGCGACTATATTCATGCTTCCACGAACAGGACTTCGGTTTCGATCCAGTGAATCACCTCGGTCAGCCCTTCCTCTGATTTCAGGTTGGTGAACAGGAAGGGTTTTTCGCCACGCATTTTTTTCGCGTCACGTTCCATCACCTCGAGACTCGCGCCGACCAGCGGCGCCAGATCGGTTTTGTTGATCAGCAACAACTCGGATCGCGTGATGCCGGGGCCTCCCTTCCGGGGAATTTTGTCTCCCGCCGACACGTCGATGACATAAATCGAAGCGTCAACCAGCTCCGGGCTGAATGTCGCCGCGAGATTGTCCCCGCCGCTCTCGATGAAAAGAATGTCGAGGGGTGCGTGTTTCCGCATCAGGTTCTCCATCGCCTCGCGATTGAGCGAAATATCCTCCCGGATAGCCGTATGCGGGCATCCGCCCGTTTCGACCCCCTCTATCCGGTCGGGGGGGAGCGCGCCGCTTCGCGTGAGGAACTGGGCGTCCTCCTTGGTATAGATATCGTTGGTAACCACGGCGATAGAGTATTTGCCGCGAAGCGACTGGCAGAGCTTGTCCACCAGTGCGGTCTTGCCCGAGCCGACGGGACCGCCCACCCCGATCTTTACCGGTTCCATATTTTTCTCCTATGACACAAAAAGCCGGGTATATAGCCGTTGGTGCGCCATCGCCCGTATCTCGTGGCCGGGGCCCAGCGAGAAGGCCGCATCGAGCGGGCGCGCCATCGCCTCATTCACCGCGCCAAAGGCCACGGATTCGAGAGAAGCGATCACTCGCTGGCCGTCCGTCTGACCCAACGGGATAAGTCGCACCGCCGAAGAGACCAGGCCCGACACCGTTCCGTAGCAATAAGATTCAAGCGCCTGCTCACAGGAAAACCCCAGCGCCTGGGCCGCCACACCAAAGGAAAGAGGATAGTGGCCGGGAGAGTTTCCGGCCCGCACCTCGCTCTCGTACCGGATTGTAAATTCGCTCTCCACGTAACCCACCGCCGTCCTCAAAAACTGCCTGCCCACGCTTTTGCTTGCATCCCGGAGGGAAGCCACCGGTCTTGCGGCGGAAAACGCCAAATCGAGCGCCATCAAGGCCGCCAGATCCTTCTTTTCCGAAAAATTCCAGGCTTCCCGTAGATACACCCCGTCGAGCGTGGCCACACTGGCGGAAAGAACATTTTCGATGAATTCGGCCAGTGAATCCGCATCGGAAATTGTTCCTTCCTGAACATAGGTCTCCAGCCCCATCGAATGAGCGAAAGCCCCGCGCGGAAAAGCGGAGTCGGAGATTTGCAACAGACGAAATAGAGATTTGTCAGTCATCGGCTAGTGGTGGTGAGAGTGAAAAGCGCCGAAGCTGTGTGTGAAGGGCTCGATAGTCCGCCCGCACCGTACGCCCAGCTTCTTGAAATACTCTTCGATAACACCATCATACGGCGTCAGCACCCGCTCTTTTTCCACAGCGACCGGGGCATGCCGGTTCCCGACCTGATAGGCGATTCGGGCAAGCTCCTCCGCCGAATCGGCATATAACACCAGAACATCCTCCGGGACGGTGCTTACCGCCACAACCCGCTCGCCATCCTCAAAAAGAACATCACCCTCGGCGAGCGCCTGCCCGGTCGGCAGGGCGATTCCGAACTCGGTTCCGGCGTCGGACTTCACCCGCTGGCGGCTCCTCAGGCGATCCTCCCAGCCAAGGGCCACCCGCTCCACGCGGCGCGGCTCATCCTCGGCCAGCTTTCCGATAAGCGCTTCAACGACAATCATGATTTTACCTAAAAGAGGAAATACCGCTGGGCCATCGGAAGGACCTCGGCGGGCTCGCAGGCGAGAATCTCCCCATCCGCCTTGACGACATAGGTCTCGGGGTCCACTTCGATTTCCGGCAGATAATCGTTCAGACGCATATCCTTTTTCCCGATGGAGCGGCAATTCGAAACGGGGGCGACGATTTTCCGGAGTCCTAGCTCTCCGCCCAATCCAGCCTCGGCGGCCGCCTTGGATACGAACGCATACGCGGTCGCCCCGATCGCTCCGCCCATTGCGCCGAACATCGGTCTGCCGAGCACCGGCTGGGGTGTCGGAATAGAGGCGTTGGCGTCTCCCATCGCGGCATAAGCGATGAATCCGCCCTTCACGATGACCTCGGGCTTCACGCCGAAAAAGGCGGGACTCCAAAGCACGAGGTCCGCCATCTTGCCCACCTCGACAGAGCCGACATATTCCGAGATGCCGTGCGCGATGGCCGGGTTGATCGTGTATTTCGCCACATAGCGCCTGGCGCGGAGGTTGTCGTTTTCTCCCGTCTCTTCGGGCAGGCGTCCGCGCTGGCGCCTCATCTTGTCGGCCGTCTGCCAGGTGCGGATAATCACCTCGCCCACGCGCCCCATCGCCTGGGAGTCCGACCCCATGATGGAGAACGCGCCCAAGTCGTGAAGTATATCCTCGGCGGCGATGGTTTCCGCGCGGATGCGGGATTCGGCGAAGGCCACGTCCTCGGGGACCTTGCTGTCGAGATGGTGGCAGACCATCAACATATCCAGATGCTCGTCAATCGTGTTGACGGTGAAGGGCCGCGTCGGATTCGTCGAGGAGGGAAGCACGCTCGCCTCACCGCAGACGCGGATGATGTCCGGTGCGTGGCCGCCTCCCGCGCCCTCGGTATGGTAGGTGTGAATTGTTCTTCCCTTGAACGCGGCGATCGACGCCTCGACAAACCCCGACTCGTTCAGCGTGTCGGTATGGATGCAGACCTGGACATCCATGTCATCGGCGACGCCAAGGCAACAATCGATGGCGGCGGGGGTCGTCCCCCAGTCCTCGTGGAGCTTGAGCCCCACCGCTCCAGCGTGAATTTGCTCTCTCAGCGGTTCGGGCCTCGAAGAGTTTCCCTTGCCCAGATAGCCCAAGTTCATCGGATAGGCCTCGGACGCCTGGAGCATGCGCGCGATGTTCCAGGCCCCCGGTGTGCAGGTGGTGGCGTTGGTTCCCGTCGCCGGGCCCGTCCCGCCGCCGAACATCGTGGTGACGCCGGAGGACAGTGCCTCGTCAATCTGCTGGGGGCATATGAAGTGGATATGCGTGTCGATACCTCCCGCCGTGAGGATTTTCCCCTCGCCGGCGAGAACCTCGGTGGATGCGCCCACCACCATCGATTCGTCCACGCCGTCCATCAAGTGGGGGTTGCCGGATTTTCCGATGCCGGCGATTTTTCCGTCCTTGATCCCGACATCCGCCTTGACGATTCCCCAATGGTCGAGAACAAGCGCGTTCGTAATAAGCAAATCGAGCGCGGCCCCCTCCCGGGTTTCGGTCGGAGACTGCCCGAGTCCGTCGCGAAGCACCTTGCCGCCGCCGAACTTCGACTCATCTCCGTATACCGTCCGGTCCTCTTCGACCTCGATGAACAGATCGGTGTCGGCGAGGCGCACCTTGTCCCCTTTGGTGGGGCCGAACATGTCGGCGTAGGCGCGCCGATCCATGCGAAAGCTCATGAGCCCGCCCCCTTGTAATCTTCTCTTTTGGCGTTTTCGAGTGCCCGCTCCTTCACGCCGGCTCCGTCGATGTCACCGTCCGTCAGCGCGTTCAAGCCCATGACACGGCGCGCTCCGCCGAACTCGACCAGCGTGACTTCTTTCTCATCTCCCGGCTCGAAGCGCACCGCCGTTCCGGCCGGAATGTCCAGGCGCATGCCGAAAGCGGCGTCCCGGCCGAAATCCAGAAGCCGGTTCACCTCGAAGAAATGAAAATGCGAGCCCACCTGTATGGGGCGGTCGCCCCGGTTCGCCACCAGAAGGGTTGAGGTCCGCCTCCCTTCGTTCAAGACAATCTCGCCCTCGCCGAGAACATATTCTCCGGGAATCATGTCTCCTCCTTTCTAGCGGATGGGATCGTGAACGGTGACGAGCTTTGTCCCGTCGGGGAAGGTCCCCTCGACCTGAACCTCGTGGATCATCTCGGGAACGCCCTCCATCACGTCGTCCCGGGTGAGGATGGTCGCGCCGAACCGCATGAGCTCCGCGACGGATTTTCCGTCCCGTGCGCCTTCGAGAACTTCCGCCGTGATCAGGCTGACCGACTCGGGATAGTTGAGCTTGACGCCCCGGTCCTTTCTTTTTCCGGCCAACTCGGCCGCGACGAAAATGAGGAGCTTTTCCTGTTCCCTTGGGGTTAGATGCATAATTCCTCCCCTGATTTCAAGAAGTGGTCAAATAAATTCATCGCCATGAATCATGCTGTCAGGCGCTCAAGGACAGTGTCGTCACACTCGCCCACCGCCTCTCCTTCCGCCGTGAATTCGCCCTTTTCCATTACGTAATAGCGATCCGACAGCCGCCAGGCGAATTCAAGATACTGCTCGACAAGGAGAATGCCGACGTCCCCGCGTTCCTTGAGCTTCCAAAGGACATTTTCGATGTCGATGATGATCGAGGGTTGAATCCCTTCGGTGGGCTCGTCGAGCAAAAGGAGTTTCGGTTTTCCGACCAGCGCCCGGGCAAAGGCAAGCTGTTGTTGCTGGCCGCCGCTCAAGACCCCGCCTTTTCTTTTGAGCATGTCTTTCAAGACGGGAAAGAGTTCGAACACGTCATCTTCGTAATTTTTCGGGCGGTCGGGATGAGCCTCCAGCCCCAGGAGGAGATTTTCGTGAACCGATAGCTGCGGAAATATTTCACGCCCCTGTGGGACATAGGCGATTCCAAGCCTGGCGCGGGCCTCGGGGCGAAGACGGGTGATGTCTGTTCCTTCGAAATGGATGCTCCCCTCGCGCGGCTTCAGCAGGCCGACGACCGACTTGAGAAACGTGGTTTTTCCCATCCCGTTCCGGCCGATAATTCCGGCGATCTCGCCGGCCTCCACCTTGAAGCTCAGTCCGCGCAGGATATGGCTCTCGCCATAAAACGTGTTGAGGTCTTTCACCTGAAGCATTTCTCTCACCCTCGTCCCTTTTCCATTAACCGCGTCCCAGATAAAGCTCGATGACTTGTGTATCCGCGTGGACGTAATCGATTGATCCCTCGCAAATCACGGCGCCTTCATGGAGAACGGTCACCCGCTTTGCAATTTCGCGCACAAAATTCATGTCGTGTTCAATCACAAGTACGGAGCGCTCCTCGGCGATACGTTTGAGCAAATCGGCCGTGTTTTCCGTCTCGCTTTCGGTCATTCCGGCAACCGGTTCATCCACCAGGAGAAGATCAGGATCCTGCACAACCACCATTCCGATTTCAAGCCACTGTTTTTCACCGTGCGCGAGAAGACCCGCCCGCCAGGATTGCTTTCCCGCAAGACCGATAATCTCGATCGTCTCGTTCACCTTCGCGCCAACTGAGCCGGACATGCCTCCGAAAAGCATTGACTTGACTGTCTTGTCCTGTTTCGCCGACAGTTCAAGATTGTCCCGCACCGTCAGGTTTTCATAAATCGTGGGCGTCTGGAATTTCCGGCCGATACCGGCGTTGGCGATCTCTTCTTGCTCCATTCGGTCCAGGTGGGTGGTTTCCTTGAAAATGACGCTCCCCGAATCGGGCCTGATCTTTCCGGTCACCACATCGAGCAGGGTCGTCTTGCCCGCCCCGTTCGGCCCGATCACACAGCGCAACTCGCCGTAATCGACCGAAAAATTAAGCTTGTTCAACGCCTTGAAGCCGTCGAAGGTGACGAAAACATCTTCCATGAAAAGGATAGTATTGGCCATTTGATTCCGCTCCTAGTCACTCACCGCCGAGGGATCGCCTGAAGGCGCCAGTGCGGAGGATTTTCGCTTGCCCGTCAACTTTTTCGTGAATTCCGGCAATCGGCGGACCAGCCCGACAATGCCGTCCGGCATATAGTGAACCACCAGGATGAACATGCCCCCCTGGAAATAAAGCCAGTAGTTCGGAAAGCTCGAGGTCAGGAAACTTCTCGCCCAATTCACGCTGATCGCGCCCACGATCGCCCCGATTAAAGTGCCCCGCCCGCCAACGGCCACCCAGATTACCATCTCAATCGAGGGGAGCACCCCGATCCGGCCGGGTGTGATAATCCCCACCTGGGGGGCGTAGAGCGCCCCGGCGACTCCGGCGAGCGCGGCCGATACCGTGAATACGAACAGTTTGTAGTTCGAGGGCGTATATCCCGAATAAAGCACCCGGTTCTCGGCGTCGCGTATGGCGAGGAGTATCCTTCCCGCCCGTGAGTTCACAATCCAGCGGCACAGCAAATAGGCGCCGCAGAGAACAATCGCCGTGGCGATATAGAGCCCCCGCTGCGTCCCGGCGCTGCTAAGCTCGAATCCCAGGATTTTTTTGAAACCCGTCAGCCCGTTTGTACCGCCCAGATTCATTTCGTTGCGGTTGAAAACGAGCCATGCCGAAAGAGCGAGCGCCTGGGTGATAATAGCGAAATACACGCCGCGGATTCTGGTCCGAAACGTCAGATAGCCGAATACCGCCGCGATAAGTGCGGGAACGGTCACAACGGCGAGAAGGGTGAAAGGGAATGAATAAAATGGCTTCCAGAAAAGCGGAAGTTCTTTCACCCGGTTCCAGACCATGAAATCGGGCAGGGCGCTCTTGTAAACGCCCTCGGCGCCGATGGCCAGGGCGAGGTACATCCCCATGCAGTAGGCGCCCAACCCGAAGAAAACCCCGTGGCCCAGGCTCAGTATGCCCGTGTACCCCCAAACGAGATCGAGTCCGAGAGCGAGTATTGCATAGGCGAGAAATTTCCCGAAAAGATTCAGCGTAAAACCCGAAATGTGCAGCGCCGATTCGGGCGAAGTGAAGGCGTTAAGGGAGGGCATGATCACCACGAAGAACAACGCCGCCGCGATGAGAAACGCACCGCCGAATTTTTCCTCCAGCCTTTTGCTTAACAACTCTCTTTCCATGCCTAAGCCCCCCGCGCCCTGGTGGCGAACAATCCCTCCGGCCGCCGCTGGAGGAAGAGAATCACCAGCATCAGGATCACGACCTTGCCAAACACGGCGCCCATCGCGGGCTCCAGCACCTTGTTCATCCCGCCGAGGCCGAGGCCGGCGACGATGCTACCCATCAGCTTGCCCACTCCGCCGGTGACGACGACCATAAAGGAATCGACAATGTAGTTTTGCCCGAGGTCGGGCCCCACGTTACCCACCTGGCTTAGCGCCGCCCCCGCGAGGCCGGCCAGGCCCGCCCCGAAGGCGAAGGTCCAAGCGTCAACCCGCCGGGAGGAAACGCCCAGGCAGGTGCTCATCTCCCGATTTTGGGTAACCGCGCGGATTCGCATGCCCGCCCAGGTACGGAACAGGAACAGATACGTCCCCGCCACGCAGACAACGGCCAGCCCGATGATGAATAGCCGATTGTAGGGAAACTGAACACCGATCATCAGGTGATAGCCGCCGCTCAGCCAGGAGGGCGCTTTCACGTCGACGTTCTGCGCTCCGAATATCTGCCGGACCGCCTGCTGGAGGACCAGACTGATGCCCCAGGTTGTCAGAAGCGTCTCCAGCGGTCTCCCGTAAAGATGCCGGATGATGGAAATTTCCATGAGATAGCCAACAAACGCCGCTGCCGCGAAAGCGGCGGGGAGAGACAGAATAAAGTAGAGCCCGAACAAATTTTCAGGCAGATAGGAAATGAAAAGAGTTTGAACAACAAACGTCGCATAGGCGCCGATCATCATCAGCTCGCCGTGGGCCATGTTGATAACGCCCATCAGACCGAACACTATCGCCAAGCCCAGCGCCATCAAAAGAAGGATGGAGCCGAGGCTCGCACCCCGGAAAATCGTATCGATGAACGATGTCCAGCTCTGGTAGTATTCAATCTCATCAACGGCGGCTTTCGCCTCCACCCGGACTGCAGGGTCCGCGTCTCCTTTATTTCCCGCAACCAGGCCCGCCGCGATTTTCAGATCGCCGATAGCATTGAGGCCGTTTATCTCCCCCAGTTTTTTCACCGCTGACCGGCGAACTTTCGCATCAACTCCCTTCATTTCGATGAGTGCAATGGCTTCTTCAAAAGCGATTCGGGTGAGCCAGTGGGATTCCGCGTCAAGGGATTTTCGCAAAACCGGAATGAGATTCGGATCCCCGAGACGAGCCATGCGCGTCGCGGCGGCCCGCCTGACATTCGAATCCGGGGAAAGAAGTTGGGCGGCACTTCTCAGCCGGTTGATGTAAGGGCGAATCGCACGCCGTATACGCCGGCCCGCGCGAATTTCTTGAAGTTGATTTGCGGGCGCGAGAAGTGGTTTGCCCCGGGAGTCCAGAATCGGTGTATTCGAGTAAGCTTCAAAGAGGGGAAAAATCTCCTTGTCCCCTCTTTTTACCCCGTCGCCGCCGATGACGACCTTAGCTTCCCCTTCGGCCGGCTTCCAGGCGTAGAGGCTGCCCTCGCGAAGCGCTAAGAGGAGGGACAACAACATCGGATCACCACGCTTCGCGAGGGAAACCGCAGCCTCTTTTCTTTTTTTGCGACTTTTCGTGATGAGTCTGGCAATCTCCGCCTGAATACCCGGCGATGCCTGTGCGGCCCGGGCATCGCCCGCCCCCTGGATGCTCAGAAAACAAAGGACCAGGAGCAAAACGGACAACGTTTTCGTCGTCCGCGCCAGGCCGCCCTTGAGCGTCAGGCGTACTGCCATATATCCGGCCTGTTTCACTGGTCCCTCCTCCAAGGGTTGTACGGCACCGAAAACTCCCGGTGACCCTTTTCTTTCAATCGCAACTGCAGCCGGCAGTGGCTAAATATTCAATTTTTCCGGCGGGGAAAGACGCGTATGGCCTTTCCCCGCCGAATCGAGTGTAATTTACTAAATTTTCTTGTAGGTCCCCTTATGGTCTACCCAATCGCAGCTTTTGTCGGGGCTGGTGTATTCGCTCCACGGCTCAGGCTTGACGAGTCCCTTGGTTGAATTCACTATCCGGAACTGCCCGGTCTTGAGAATTTCGCCGATGAGCACCGGTTTGTGGAGATGGTGGTTTCTCTCGTCGATTTTCTTGAATCCACCCGGAGCCTCAAAGCCGGTTCCGTAGACCGCCTTGCGGACGGTGTCCACATCCGTGGAGCCCGCTTTTTCCACCGCTTTTTTCCAGATGTGAACGCCCAAATAGGCCGCCTCGATGGGATCGTCCGTCACGCGGTTTGCCCCGCCGGGAAGCCCTTTCTTTTTGCAGTATGTCCTGAAGTCTTTGACGAATTTTTTGTTCTGCGGTGTATCGATGGACTGATAATAGTTCCAGGCGGCGAGATGGCCAACCAAGGCTTTCGCATCCATGCCGCGAAGCTCATCTTCGGCCACACTGAACGCCATGATAGGCACATCCTCGGAGCGAAGCCCCTGGTTGGCGAACTCCTTATAGAAAGGAACGTTGCTGTCGCCGTTGATGGTGCTCAGGATGGCGGCGTCCCCGCCCGACGCGAACGCCTTCACCTTGCCGACGATGGTCTGATAATCCTGGTGGTGAAACGGTGTGTACTCTTCCATGATATTTTTGGCGGGAACACCCTTCGCCAACAGGAACGCCCGCAGAATCTTGTTCGCCGTCCTCGGGAAAACATAATCCGTCCCGAGTAGGTAGAATTTCTTGAAGCCGCCGCCGTCCTCGCTCATGAGGTATTCGGCCGCCGGTATGAGCTGCTGGTTCGGCGTCGCGCCCGTGTAGAAAACATTTTTGGAGCACTCCTCGCCCTCGTACTGCACAGGATAGAAGAGCAGGCCGTTGTTTTTCTCAAATACCGGAAGGACCGATTTGCGGCTCACCGAGGTCCAGCATCCGAAAGTGACCGAAACCTTGTCTTTCAGCAGTAGCTGCTTCGCTTTTTCCGCGAAAAGATCCCAGTCGGAGGCCGGATCGACAACCACGGGCTGAATGGGCCGCCCCTTGATGCCGCCCATCGAGTTAATCTCTTCAAACGCCATCAGAACGACATCGCGGAGCGAAACTTCACTGATTGCCATGGTGCCGCTGAGCGAATGCAGGATACCCGCCTTAATCGGCTCCGCCGCTCTGATTACATTCGGAAACGGCAGCGTGCTCGCCGCCACCGCACCCAGACTGAAGGCCCCGGCCTTCCACATGAAATCCCGGCGGGATAGCGCTTTGCTCTTTTCCGCCCTCAACTTCTTCCCGGTCTTCAACGTTTTTTTCTTGTCCATGGTTTCCTGCCCTCCCGGTCTAAATTTGAAAAAAAGAACGCCGGTCAACCCGGCAAAACGGAATTCATTGGCGATTAACTGGTGACAGAACTTACGCGAGGGAAATTACGGAAGTGTTACTTCAAGATTAAATTCTTGTTGCTGATATGTTTCGGGGATATTTCGGGGCAATATGGCTGTACTCCGCAACAATGGGATCCCACAGGAAATCAAGGCTTTCGGACTCCGATAAATTGCAAATGCAGACAGAATTTAAAGACTCGATTGTCTGTTTGGGCAGGACGGGATTATGTTTCAAGAAAATCCTGTACCTGGGCGAGGAATTCCTCGCGCCGGTGTTCGAATTCCATGAAATGCGTTCCTTCACCCATGACCACGTAGCGCTTCCCGCGGCTGGAGGTGAGCTTCTGAAACAGGTCCCACGCCTCGACGGGATTCGCGGCGCCGTCTTGATCTCCAAAGATAAGCAGTACGGGACAGCGAATCTTGGAGGCGTCGTAGAGGGGCTTATTGCGGACTCGGTCATAAAGGTCGGCCAGCGATCCGTTGGGCGTTTGAACGGCCGGTGATTTCCTCTTCGCCCCTTCGGGATCGGTGGCGAGAAATTCTTTCCAGTAGGCGTGAACCAGCTTCGTGTCCCGCCAACGGCGGTGAGCGCTGCCGCTGATGTGGCCCCACCATCTCGTATAAAGGTCTTTTTCCGTCGTCCATATCCATGAACCGTTTTTCGGGTTCCAACTTCCGGGCTTGTAGGGATTCTCGAACCGGGCGGCGCGCTCGGGATTGTCATAGGCGTAATAGGGTGCATAGAGGACGAGCCGGCTGACGCGGGCCGGGTTGGCCGCGGCGAAGGCCGCCGTCGTGGTCGTACTCCAGGAGCGTCCCAGCAGTTTGACCCGGCCTATTCCATTCCGTTCACAGATGAAGCGAACGACGGCTTCTATATCGCGCATGGCGGTCTTACCGCGCACGAGCGGCCGTTTTCCGATGGGGTCTTTGTCCATTCCGGCGGGGCGGGAGGAGCGACCGAATCCCCGGACTGACATTGTGAACACGTTAAAGCCCCGGGAAGCGATGTAATCCATCCAGGAGTAGCCTGGCACGGACAAATCGAACGCGACCGGCCCCGGCGCCAGCCTGCCATGACAAAGTAAAACGGTGTTTTCCTCGGAGAACTTGCGTTTTCCCTTGGGTCGTTTTTCGCGCACCTCGATCCGCACATCCGGGTCGAGGGAATCGATCAGATAGTCTTTCCCGATGGTCTCGATTTTGTTCATTCTGGCTCCGTTTCTCCATGCACGGGCCTGCTGTCCGGCCTTCTCCGTTTAGCCGACAAGGGATTGGGCCTCGGCTATGGGGTGAGATTCCTAGACGGATTTATAGATTCAGGTTTCGCTGGACCAGGACACCGGTAGCACACTTTCAAATTTCCCTTTACGGGTATCTCGGTTGATACCTTCCGGCACGTTCCTTCACCTGTTTTCCGTTTTCGAATATCACCTGGCCCCGGATCATCGTCAGCGTTGGCCAGCAGCTGAGTTCCCAGCCCTCCCATGGGCAGAACGGGGCCGCGCTGTAGAGTTCCGAGTTTTTCACCGTGTGCCGGGTATCGAGATCCATGAAGACAAGATCGGCGTCCGAACCGACGGCGATGTCACCTTTGCGTGGATGGAGTTGCAAAAGCTTCGCGGGGTTATAGGCACAGGCCTCTGCGATCATGGTGGGCGAGAGGCCTCTTTCAAGGCCCATGTGAAGCACTACCGGGAACATGCAGTCGTGCTGGGGAAATCCGAGTCCCGGCCTCTCCTTTGTTGGTAGAGGGCGGTACCAGCGGTTCGGCCTCCCATCGGGGAGCTTCTCTCTGGGGGGGACCATGCCGTCGGTCCCGATGCAGGTGATGTCGCCGTCTCTTACCCCGTCCCAGAGGTGATCGGCGTCTTCCTTAAAGCCGAGCTGAGGCGTGACGCCCGTGGCGATGTGTCCCAGTCGATCGCCGACCTCGGGCCACCAGAGTGACAGCCAACCCGCGCACGTCTCGCCCTGGACGTTCAGGCCTAAATCCTTGCGATAGTGGCGGATCAACTCCACCGAGTCACGGTAGGTGACATGTGCAATCAGAAGCTCTGGGCTCTGGGCGATATGCGCGAGATATAGCACCGCTTGAAGATCGAGCGTTTCGGCGAAACTTGGCGAGGCATCCCTGACCGTCTTCGGATCGGGAATCTCCCCATCGCCCATGTCGCTGATACCCGCCTCGAGCGCCGCCCTTTCTCCGACTTCACGGTTTCGGCACTGCGCGTAGGGCAAAACGCCTAGTTCCTTGCACTTTCTAAGCAGAACCCAAATCTCGTCCTTGGCGAGCCCCGCCGGGGGGGAGCCCGTCCAGAACTTGAACGAGGAAACACCAAGCTCTTCGTAATAGAAAGGAATTTCCTCAATTTGGCCCATGTTTTCCATGAGCAGGTGGTAGGCGAAGTCGTTGGCGGAGACTTTTTCGGATTTTTCGATCACTTCGGGAAAGAGCAGCTTGTATGAAGCCGTGAAAATGGAATCTCCTCTGCCTTGTATCTTCGTGAAGAGGGCGGGATCGTCGATCCGATCGTTCCAGCCCTCCATGCTGCTGATGTTTCTGTCGAGGAGAATCACAGATGTTGTGATGCCTGTCAGGGCGGCGTTTTTCGACTCCGACTCCACCTCGCTATAGAACTCGTTGAAGTGGCCGTAATGGTAATGCGGCTCGACACAGCCCGGAAAGATGTGTTTTCCCTTCGCGTCGATGACAGAGGGCGCGCTGATAGTGCCGGGCGTGGCGATCTCGGTAATTCGCTCTCCTTGAATTCCGATGTCCGCCTCGACAATTCCTTTCTTGGGGATGACTAGCTTTCCGTTTACGACGACGAGGTCAATGGCCAATTACTTATCCTCCATAAAAGGGCTGTGCTCCGAAAATTGGATATCCCATGCATTGAATGTTTTGTCGAGGATGATTGACCTGATATCATCGCGGCATGATGTGCGTCATGCAAATAGCCAAAACGATATGTCGCGTCCTGTCCGAGTACACGAACAGGTCTTGAATTCCGTTTTAAATGAATTTTATCGAATTTCTAAAGCATTGAACTTTTAAGGGAACAAATTATTGGGGAGTACGGGAGATTTTCCGGGGCGAGGCCCTTCGCCGCTTCCCTTGATTGGTTTTCGCCGTGATGAGATTCCCCTGGAGATGAACACGCTGACATGTCAACAAACAACTGTTCTAACTTTCGCCTAAACAGGTTTTCGCTTGTCTGTCCTTGGAGGATGAAATATGGAGGCCAAAGGCCTCGGTGTAGCGGTTGTGGGTTCGGGACGCATCGGAACACTTCGGGCGAGTATGGCGGCGTCTCATCCGGCGGTTAGGTTTCTCGCGGTATCTGATCTCGATCCGGTACGAGCAAGCGATCTGGCTGAAAATGTAAAAGCGGATTTATCATCCGGTGATAACCTGGAAGTCATTTCCCGCCCCGAAGTGAATGTGGTTATCGTTTCGACAAGTGAGCATGAACACTTTCTTCCTATCTCCCAGGCTCTCGAACTGGGGAAACCCGTTCTGGTCGAAAAGCCGATCGCCTTGAGCCTTGAAGAAGCGGACCGGATAGTCGCCATGGCCGAGAATACGGGTACCCTGATCCGGGTCGGCTACGCCCAACGTTTCAAGCGGCGCTATCTTTCGGCCAAAGAACAAATCGAAAAGGGCATGGTTGGCGAAATTTTGGCCATCTCCGGTCGAATGTGCAATTCGCGCGCTCAAGGAATTGAGATTCTCAAGAGATCTCCTCACGCCACCCCTGTCCTGGATGTGTTGACCTACTGGGTGGACATGGCCTGCTGGTATATGAATGGCATTCGTCCCGTCGAGGTTTTGGCCCGCGGGAACGGGGTCATATTTAAAAAAGCCGGTTATGAGGCGGACGATACGACCTGGGCCATCATTACTTTTGAGAACGGAGCGGTGGTGAATCTGGGTGTGTTCTATGCGTTGCCCTCGCATTATCCCGGCCTTGGGCAGGGTGTCCAGTTTGAAATTTATGGCACCGAGGGCGCATTAATGATGGATGACGATCATAAAGATGAGCTTTTGGTCTCGAACAAGGGGATACCTCATGCCTATATTCCCAACCTCAATTTCCATACCGCTTTTTTGAGCAGTTCAACACCGGGTAATTGGCATCTTGGTGACTATTGGGGTCCTGTGGCTGATGAAACCCGTGTTTGGCTGGACCATTTGTCGAAGGGGCGGCCCTGTCCCATGGCAACGGTTCAGGAGGCCAGGCAAACCCTCGAATTGACACTTGCGATTGAAAAGTCGGCCAAAACCGGAGCCATTGTAAAATTGCCCTAGTGGCAAAGAAGAATCTGTTCTAACGGAACTGCGCAAAATCTCCCATGAATGTGACTTGTCCTCCCTCCCGATATTGTTTCAAGCCAAAGTGAAAGGAATATTGGTTTTGGTGGGACTCTCATATGGATCCAAAGGCTTTAATGGAAGCTGGCGCCACTGGCCTTCTCCCGGATCGGAATTAGGGAACCTTCACAAGAATGGTGTGCTCCCCGGATCCTGACCCAGCCCAACTGCGACTTTTCTG
>JAVEPB010000050.1 GCA_030922375.1 bacterium
TACCTATCTAGAATCGACCAGTCCGTTAACAAGATCTTTTCCAGCTAATTCCCAGAAGGATTCGGCCGTCCTGGTATGGCCGGATTCGTTCCAGTGGATGTCTCCCCGGATGAAATCTTCCTTCAACACGGTTTCAGCCGACCTCTCACCATCCATAAAAGCCGGGAACAGGTTAACGAACCGGCATTTTTCCCGTAAACACCAGTCCCGCCAGAAATAAACCTGCCGCGATTTCACGTCTTTGGCCATGATTTGCGCTGGCCAGGGATAGACGGCAATAGTCAGGCCTATCCCTTTCTGTCTGAGGAGCGTGCTCAGTTCCTCCATAATCCTTGAGGCTTTGGCAAATCCCCGTTCTCCATAACGGGCGTATTCCTCTTCATCGAAGGTCCAGCGGCCTTTTTCGAAATTGATCATTTTTGCCTCTATGGGATCAAAATCCTCGCCGAATTTTACTTGGAAAGGCCCATCCTGCATCTTCATTTTCACATAGTTCAGGTAAAACTTAATAAGATCCCTAACCCGGTATCCCAGATTAAAGAGAATGGAATTATCCCTGAGAAAATGCCTAAAATCCTTCAGCCTCGAAATGCCTTCCGGATGATGGACCTGTCGGCTTGCGACGGTTCCATCACTTCTAAATACCCAATAGTAAACCTCCTCCCAAATATCTGATATGTCGATAAAAACGATGACCTCATCGACTTTCAAACCGATATTTTCCAAAAGATACCGAATCTTCGTGAAATAAATGCTGGGGGAATAGGCACTGACCCCGGCGTTGAGAAGGTCAATGTCATATTCGGCAAAGCGTTTCATCAGTTGGCCAGCAAAAGTTGACTGAAATTCAACACCTGCTCCCTCGGTGAAGGAATCCCCCATGAGCAGAATACGAGGGAATGTGGCGCGCAAGGGAACGTCACGGTTGTCCCGGTCCTTGAAGCCCAGGGAATTTGTCTTTATGGGATAAAGACGCGGGCCGAATTTGGCCACCACGTCCTTATTGGGCGCCAAGCCGTGGCGATAGACTTGGGAAGAGACGCGATATTTATTGGAGTTTTCCCCGTAGGCCCAGTAAGGGAAGGTCCTTTTGGCGATTTGCGCACCGGCAAAATCAAGAATGATTATGATCCCCAGTGGGATCATTACGAAACGGAACTTTTTTCCTAAAACCACCTTAGAGCCCTCTCATGGTTTATGAGCTTGATGGCGTCTTTGTAGCAGTCTCCCTAACAAGAGGAAAACAAAGGCCAGAAGGGAGAGAAGACCCAGCTTGACCACGATCCGGACAAGCGGCGGATTCTCGATCATCAGGTTCATGATCCGCGGAAAAGGCCTGGTCTGATAGACTTCCAATGAAGAGCCAAAGACGCGGGACCAGTTGAAAAAACTGTAGCGCTCGAAAACGGGATTCGTCACTACCGGCACCATCGTGCCGTTACGGTCCTCAAATCCGACAAGGTTTCCCAGGGGGCGCGGCTCGGTTCCCAGCCAGGCGTTGAAACCGGCGGGGCTGTTGATGCTGTCGGCGAGAAACCATTCCCCGTCATGGAAATAGGCTATAGCAATATGCTGGCCGCCGGTGGTCATGTAGAGAATAATACGCGCAGCCCGGATACCTAGGACGTCAAGCATGTTGATCATGACCCGCGCGCCCTCGCCGCAATACCCTTCGGCGTGTTCCCATGTTTCGCGGGCGCGATGGCGCAGGACGGGGCGGTTCCGGAGGTCATAGAAACGGCCCTTGTCCAAGGAGGTGATCCGGC
>JAVEPB010000051.1 GCA_030922375.1 bacterium
CATCACCTGCTTCGATGCGGCGGAGTATTTCGAGTGGCTGGCGGGGATATAAACCGCCCCGGGGCAGAGGCGGCGGGCCTGGACCATCGGCATCGCCGAGTGGACGCCGAACGCGCGGGCTTCGTATGAGGCGGCGGACACAACGCCACGGTTTCCGGTGCTGCCGCCGACGATGACCGCTTTTCCCGAGAGCGAAGGCTCGTCCCGCAGCTCAACCGCCACGAAAAAAGCGTCCATATCCACATGCGCGATGACGCGCGGGGGAGGGTCCCCGGACGCGGTGAATGGGTCAGGAATCACGGCGGACCCCCGGTCGGAAGAAGGGGCGGCCTTCGGGTTAGAGGGCGCGGTCTAATACTTTCTGAGCACGCCGACGACCACGCCCTGAATCCGGAATTCGCCGTTCCTCACCATAATCGGCGCCATCGTGGCGTTGGCCGGCTGAAGGCGAACCTGGTCCCCCTCGCGGTAGAACCTTTTCAGGGTGGCGTTTTCCCCCTCGATCAGGGCGACGACCGTTTCTCCGTTGGCCGCGGTGTCGCGCTGCTCGACGATAACATAGTCGCCGTCCTGGATGTGGTCCTCGATCATCGAGTCGCCCTTGACCTTGAGAACGTAGAGCCTGCTGTCTCCCGAGGACCAGGGGAGGGGGATGGTTTCGTTGTCCTGGACTGCCTCGAGGGGAACGCCCGCCGCGATCATGCCGCGCAGGGGAAGCTCGACGGGGCCGCTCGCCTCCTTGCCGATGGTGTCGGCGCCGGGGACGAGTTCTATCGCGCGGCTTCGGTTCCAGCTTCGCTTGATCAGTCCCTTTTGCGCGATATTTTGGAGGTGCTTATGGACGGTGGCGGGGGAAGTGAGATTGAAGTGCGCGCCGATTTCGGCGATGCTCGGCGCGTACGCCTTGTCGTTGATGAACTCCTGGATAAATTCGAAAATCTGGCGCTGCCTGCGGGTCAAGAACATGGTGTGCCTCCTGTGTGAGTGAATCTTAATCCGGTGCGGGTGAGTCCTCCCGCGTCCATAAGGTGACGGATTCGAGATGGGCGGAGTTGGGAAACATGGGTGCGATGAGGGCCGACTCCAGACGGTAGCCTCCCCGGGCGATTTCGCGGGCGTCTCGCGCGAAGGTGGCGGGGTTGCATGAGACGTAGACGATTCGGCCCGGGCCGAGCGCCATGACGAGGGGAATCGTTTCGAGCGCACCGCGCCGGGGCGGGTCGAGGAGCGCCAGGTCGGGCGCCTTGCCGCCGAGCGCGTCTAGGATGTCATCCGGGCGGACGCGCTCGGCCTCGCCCCGGATGAAGTGAATGTTGTCCAGCCCCGCCGCCCGGCTGTTCGTCTCGGCGTCCCGCACGGCGTAAGGGTTGGCTTCGACGCCGGCGACGCGGCCCGCGCGGCCGGCCAGCGGCAGGGCGAAGTTTCCCGCCCCCGAGAAAAGGTCCACCGCGCCTCCGCCCTCCGGGAGGGCCGCCATATCGAGCACAGTTTTAACGAGCAGGCGGTTCATCGGCCGGTTGGGCTGAATGAACGATTCGGGAGAGACCTCAAGAGCGAGCGAGGCGTTTTCGCCGTCCGGGTTTTCGAGTTCATACCGGGAGGTCCAGGCGGGAGGCTCCTCCGGGGACCGCTCCCCAGCGGCCCCGAGCGGCCAGCCGTTCGTGCGGCCGAAGGCCTCCCAGGCCCTGCGCGTCCGCCGCGAAAGCGCGCCCTTTCCCCGGTCGCGCCAGCCGGGGGGTGAGAGAAACAGGCCCGCGCCCTCCCCGGTGTCCTCGCCGAGCGATGTGATCTCGACCGCTTCGGCGCCGCGCGAGGCGGGTTCGGCCCGAAGAAGCCGGCCGATCTCGGCGGCCGCCTCGGCGACGGGCTCCTCCACCAAAAGGCACGACTCGATGGAGACGAGATTTCGCGTGCCCGGGGCGTAGAAACCGATTTCACCGCCCTTGATTTGAAACCGCGCCCGCATCCGGTAGCCGAACTCTGGGCCGGGAGGGGTGAGCATCCCGGGCGGCGCGGGGAGATCGATTTTGCCGATGCGGGTGAGGGCGTCGAGAAAAATCCGGCTCTTTGCCTCGTTTTGGCTCTCGGGGGTCATCTGCTGAAGCGGGCAACCACCGCACGCCGCCCAGTGCGCACAGGGCGGCTCGCGCCGGGTCTCGCCGGCGGAGGCGATCTCCGCGAGTTCGCCGACGAGGAACTTTCCCTTATCGCCCGAGACGCGGAACTGGATCGAATCGCCGGGGACGGTGCGCGGAATGAACACCACCCGGCCGTCCAGGCGGGCCACCCCCGCGCCACCGGCGGCGATTGACTCGATTTCGGCCAGATGGGTTGCTCCGGCGCTCCCGGGTTGTGTGGCGGCGGTGCTCATGGGGCCTCCGACGCACAATAAAATCGAAAAGAATACATCCGGAATACAAACAAATACCGAACATACGTGTCAAGTGTCCTTAAGTTATTGTTAAAGAAGGGTTTCTGATGGCCCTCTCGAGGCGAGCCCGCCCCGGGTAATAATTCGGCGGCATGAACTTCCTGCTAGACTGTTTTCATACGATGACGCGATGAAATCCGCATTGATGATTGACCGTCATCCCCGGGATTAGTTCCGGCCGGATAGGAGACGATCTTTCGTTCAGGGCAGAGGCCCGAGAGGAGAATCATTTGGATGAAGAAAAGAAAATTAACGGCGGCCATGGCCGGGATTTTTTTCTGCCTGCTCACGAACGGTGGGGCGGCCTCGGCCGGGACGCTGCTCGATCGCGGGAAGTACCTGATGAACGGAATCGTTGCCTGCGGCAACTGCCACACGCCGGGAAGCCTGCTCGGCCGCTCGGAGCGAGGCCGGGAGATGGCAGGCGGTCACAAATGGGAAGAGCCCCCGTTCACCACCTATGCGTCCAACATCACCCCCGACAAGGGGACGGGGATCGGTAACTGGACGGATGAGCAGATTTTCACCTCTCTCCGCGAGGGCAAGCGCCCGGACGGCTCCATCATCGGCCCCCCGATGTCCGGCGAACTTTATGCCAGGATTTCCGACCGCGACGTGCGCGCGATCATCGCCTACCTCAGGCAGGTGAAGCCGTTGAAGAATTTCGTGCCGAGAGGGACGTACCGGATTCCGCTGCCGCCCGCCTGGGGACCGAAAAAAAGCGTCCCCGAGGTCTCCCGCGAGGACAAGGTGAAATACGGAGAGTACCTCGCCGGGCCGCTGGGTCACTGCGTCGAGT
>JAVEPB010000052.1 GCA_030922375.1 bacterium
GCCACATAGTTCATTAGGATATCGTCCGCCGGCACCTGAGACGAAAGAACCATGGCCTCCGGGCTTCGCTCCGCTTCGCCCTGCGGCCATGGTTCCAGAACTCTAAGAGAAGGTGGTATCACTAACGGGGGCAGGTCAACATTGAGAGCCCCAGAAAAGTAGCCGAAAGAGCGAATATCAAGTTGACGAAATTCGATCTTTCGACTGCCCGTATCAGACGAAGCCGCTCGTCGGTTCCGTCCGAAATAGAGCGGCCATTTCCGGAGGGTCCAATCCCCCTGGTGAGCCGCAGCCCTAGCCCAAAGAACTGAAAGCTCAATCCCATTACAGCCAGGAACACCACTCCCAGTTTAAGCCCAAGGGGAACAAAGAGGGCGCCGAAAGAGGGGCCCATCGCAATTTTCACGCCGGTCAGGTACCAGGCGCCCGACATGATTAACATTCCCATGCAAAGTAAAATAAACGGATGATAGAAGCGGAGGATAGACACCACTTCTCCGGCGAATTCCTCGGGACTCAGCCTATTCCGTAAATTTTTGACGAGGATCGAAAAAAAGGACATTCCGCCTATAAAAAAACAGGCGAATACGAGGTGTCCGTAAAGAATCCAGAAATAGCTTCGCGGCATGAATCGCCTCTGACATAAAAATCCCCGGCAATTCCGCCGGGGGAGTGTGTATTATCCTTTAACAATCAATTGGTTACATTCTCTTTCGGCAGAAATTTGTCGTACATTTCGGGCCGTTGCCATTGGGAGAGCACGCCGGCCTTGGCAGCGTTTTTCTCCGCGGAGCCCGGGGTATCTTCCTGGGCCCTGAGATCCCGGACCCGCTCGAGGTCGACATCCACGAGGAACATTCCCTCCTGAGTGCTCTCGAATATGACCTCCTCGGGTGTGGCGACCATGGCAAGCCCCCGCTGGGATTTATCGAAGAGATTCTGTGTGGTGACGACGACGGCAAGGTTTTCAATCGCCCGCGACCAGATCAAATTACGCCAAGTTGCCCATAGTTTCCTTTTGTCCACTCCGCCGGGGAGAAAGATAATCTCCGCGCCCCGGATGGAAAGCGCGCGGGAAACCTCGGGCATATAGACCTCGCTGCACATTGCAAGCCCGACCTGGGCCTGGGGTGTTTCGAATACCGGATATTCGTCTCCGGCGGTGTACGTGAAGTCCCAGTATTTTCCGCCTTTATAAATCCAGGGTCCGGGAGGATGCGTCCTCCGGTACTTTCCCGGAGCGCCGCCGCCGGGCCGTGCCAGCATCAGGAGGTTGTATGCGGTGCCCTCTTCATCGTCGATGGGTTCGAGCGTTCCGTACTGGACATAAACGCCGCACCGGCTGGCCGCTTCGATCATGGCCTCGTTCGGATCGAAAGTGGCCGGCATCCTCCACGGACCGGGGTAGGACTCGGGGAAGGAGACGAGTTCGGCTCCTTGCGCCGCCGCTCTTTCGATAAATTCGATTGCATCGGCGACGTTTTTCCCGTCGCCGGGCGGCACATGGCTCATGGGCTGAACGACGGCAATTCGAAAACTCATTGAAAAGCTTCTCCGGCTTCATTGGTTATTTGTCGGAAAACAGGGTTCCCCCCTGAGCCCATGAATCTGGGTCCACATCGTTAAAGGTGACGATGACGACCTCCTTGGGCGCGCCCGAATGCTTGTGAATCGTTTCCGAAATTTCGTTAGCCATTAAAGCTTTCTGTTCTTTCGTCCGGCCCTTGATTAAATTCACATGTACGACAGGCATGCGCAACGCTCCTTTTCAACGGTTGTATTGTGCGCCGGAAGTCAGACTCTATTTGCCGGGGTTTGGTCCCGCGGCAACGACTTCTTCCGATACGCGTTCCTCGAACTGCTTGAAATGATCCTGGAACAAGGCCGCCAATTCACGGGACTTTTGAACGTATTTTTTCCGGCTGCGCCAGGCGTTCCACGGGAGGAGACTCTTGGCCGGAATGCCGGGGCAACTCTTTGGAATTTGAAGGCCGAATACGGGGTCTTTGATGGTAGACGCCTTGGCCAGCTTTCCCTCCATCGCCGCGGTAAGCAGGGCACGCGTATGGCTAAGCGAAACGCGGTCCGGATTTGAGGCGGGATCGCCGTTCAGGCCCGTATTAATGAGCCAGACCTGGGATTTATGCTTTTTAATTTTCTCTCGCAGCAGTTCGGCATAGCGGTTCGGGTGCCAGGCGAGGAAGGGGGCGCCGAAGCAGGTGCTAAACGTGGCTTCGGGTTCGTCGATACCGGCCTCGGTGCCGGCGACTTTCGCCGTGTAGCCTGAAAGGAAATGATACATGGCCTGTTCGGGGCTGAGCTTGCTGATGGGGGGGAGGACTCCAAAAGCGTCAAAGGTGAGGAAAAAGACATTTTTCGGGTGGTTGCCCATCCCCGAAATAACGCAATTATCTATGTAGTCCACCGGATAGGTCGCCCGTGTATTCTCGGTGTAGCGGATATCCGTGTAATCGATCTCGCGGGTGGCGTGATCAACATAGACATTTTCCAAAACCGACCCGAAGCGAATCGCATCCCAAATCTCTGGTTCTTTTTCCCGGCTGAGGTCAACGGTTTTGGCGTAGCATCCACCCTCGAAGTTGAAGATGCCTTTGTCGGACCAGCCGTGTTCGTCATCGCCGATTAGGCGGCGTCGGCTGTCGGCCGAAAGGGTGGTCTTTCCCGTTCCCGAGAGGCCGAAGAAAAGCGAGGTGTCCCCCTTGGCGCCCGCATTGGCCGAACAGTGCATTGGAAATACGTTTTTTTGGGGAAGCAAATAGTTCATCAGAAAGAACGCCGATTTTTTCATTTCTCCCGCGTACTCCGAACCGCCAACGAGCACCAGTTGCTTTTCAAAGTTCACCAAGGTGAAGTTCTCTTTCCGGAGCCCTTCGGCGGCGCCGGAACCGTGAAAGCGTCCGACGTCAATCACCGTGAATTGGGTTTTGTGATTTTTGAGTTCCTCGGCCGTCGGGCGGACGAGGAGTGTCTGGCAGAAAAGCGAGTGCCATGCCTGCTCCGATATAACCCGGACGGGAAGCTTGTAGCGGGGGTCACGGCCCACAAATCCGTCGAAGATAAAAACATCTTTGTATTGGAGGTAGCTTTTAACCTTTTCGAAAATATGGTCCCAATTTTCAACCGATATTTTCTGATTGATCGGACCCCACCAAATGTCTTTAGTCGATGGATTTTGATCCACCGTGAATTTGTCCTTGGGAGATCGGCCGGTGTATTTGCCGGTATCAACGACCAGGGCGCCGTTGCGCGCCAGGTAGCCTTCCCCGCGGGAAACGGCCATCTCTGTCAGGGTAGGTACGGAAAGGTTTCGGTAGACCTTGCCCAGATTTCGAAGTCCGATTTTTTTCAGACCGTATAAATTGTTTGAAACGGGTGAAGCGGCCGATGTTTTCGAAACTCGCCCTTGCGCGGCCTTCGTCATTCAAATTCCTCCTGAAGCGCCTCTATTAATTAGGTCTTCGAATTAAGAATAAATAGAAAATTCATCCCTCTCCCGAGGCGGCGGCATCAATGTCGTGGAAAAAGTTCGCCGTTACCGGCGGATTTCCAACGATCTCCGACGCCCTCTAGTTCGTCAATATGCGCCGGAGATGGTGGGAGGTCAACCGAATTAACCCCCCGGCGAGGGGGGATCGAGGGGGCGTCTCCCGGCAAATCCCGCATCCAGATCGTGCCAATGCGTGATGGTCTCTTCGTTCATTCTCCAGCATAAATACACCACGCGGCCGTCCCGGATAGTGGGGAAATCAATCAATCCCGAGGCAATATCCTTGACCTCGATTCCCAATTCCTTGAAATAGGATAACTGCGACTTCATTTCATGAGACAGCCGCAGGTATTCATTTGGGTTCGACATCGTGGCCCCGCCCTCGTCGGTTCGCCTGGCCAAACGGCTTGCCTCCTCGCGGTAGGGGCTTATTTCCGACCAGGTTTCCTGAATGGCGGCCAGCCGGGGCTTAAGTTCCGGGAGTAACTTTCTTGCTTCATCCAAAGTGAATATCTTGCGGCGAGGCATAAGATAATCTCCCTATAAGCCTCGATTTAAAGGTGAACTTCAAGATTTTTGTTTAAATAGAAGGGGAGGGATGCAATTTCTCCCGCCGCCTCCACATTGTCGTCTCGTACCGTGACTCCAGTTCCCGGCGCCATTGCTTTTCGGTGGATAAGCCCGAGGGCCATGACCTTACCGAGCGTGGGGCAGAAAGCTGCGCGCGTCAGGGCACCGACATCCTTGCCGTTCGATTCGACCCTGGCGCCCGGGGCCGGAATGGAGTCTCCTTCGATGCGAATACCCGCCAGCCCGGTGTTGACCTGCCCTAAATATTTGATCTTCGCGATAACCTCCTGACCGATGTAGCAGCCTTTTTCGAAATCGATGGCCTTGGCCTCAAGACCCGCCTGCATGGGGTTGATGGATGAATCCATATCAACTCCGAAAAGAGGGGTGCCCGCCTCGAGAGTCAAAGTGTCGAAGGCGGTTAGGCCAGCGGGCCTGGCGCCAGAGCCTGTGAGCGTTTTCCATATTGCTTCGCTTCGCTCAACGGGAACGGTAAGCAAGTAACCCTCTTCTCCCGTCCAGAGTTCGCGGGAAATAAAAACGCCGTCAATTTCGATGTGTCCGTGCTCGGGCAATTCGCCGGGACCGAGACCCGCGCGCATCAGACAGGAGGATGATTTCGGGCCGAAAAGACCCACCGTGGACAGGGAGCCGGTAAGGTCTTCCATCTCGACCTGATCCATGATGATGTACATTTCAATGGCCTCGGCCAGAACGGAGGCCATGCCGGGGGCGAGATCCGCCATGAGATTATCGGTCCTGCGGTAAAGGTGTAAATCCGCCACGAATTTCCCCTGACGGGTGAGGAAGGTGGTGTATACGCCTTCACCGGGGAGAAGCTCTTCCACGCGGTTGGAAAGCATTCCATGGAGAAATTTTATGGCGTCGGGACCTGAAAACCGAACATTTCCCCTGTGAGATAAGTCCACGACCACAGCGCCCTCCCGGCAGGCACGGTGCTCTTCCACGGAGTCTCCGAAATTGGTTGGTATCATCCAGCCCGATACCTCGCCTAAAATGGCTCCTTTCGACTGGAGCATTTCTTGAAGCGGGGTGGTTGGCATAATTCTTCTCTTCGGAAGATCGGGAAAGGCGGCCGTTCCGGAGGCGCTAGACCCCTGAGGAAGTTGGCAAATTCACGTCCCGGAGTTAGGGTAAATCATCACCCACGAAACACGTCATTCTATTAGGAAGAGATGGGGAGCGGTAGTGCCAATCGATAATATTTAGCCGATTCGGAGCTATCCCCCGGCGACGGGGCTCCGAGACCCCGGAAGCGCGGGCGGCCGCGGCATTCACCCTGGAATCTATTGAGGAGACCCTGAAATTGGGTGAAAAACTGGGTTTTATCGGGCTGGGTAAAATGGGGCTGCCCTTATCGGAGAAGCTGATGGAGGATGGCCACGAAGTGAGTGGATACGATATTGACCCGGCGCGGAGGCGGATGTTCGAAGAGGCGGGCGGCTCCCCGGTGGGTTCCGGCGCCGAGGTGGCCGAGCGGTCGGATTATGTCTTCACGATGCTCCTCAAGCCCGAGCATATCGAGGAAAACACGATTGGCCCCAATGGAATCGCGGCCCGCGGAAAAAAAGGTCTTATTCATATCGAAATGAGCACGATGCACCCCGCCTGGTCGGCTGGATTAGCAGAGAAACTCGCCGCCCGGGGGGTGGACATGGTGGACGCCCCTGTTTCCGGGACGGTTCCGCATGTCGAAGCGAGGACGCTGGCATATATGGTGAGCGGGAAAAAAGAGACATTCGACCGAATCCTTCCGATTATCTCGCCTCTCGGCAAGAGTGTCACATATACAGGGAAAAACGGCTCGGCTTGCGCGATGAAGCTGGTCACAAACCTGATCGTAAACGCGGGAGTCGCTCTTTTGTCGGAGGGACTTTTACTGGGCGAGCGTTCGGGACTTTCAAAGGAATTAATGATGGAATGCCTGAAAGCGAATGCCGCGGCCAGTCATGTATTGGACCTTAAGGGCGAAAAAATTCTGGATCGGGATTTCACTCCGCATGCCTCGGTGGGGATTTACGTGAAGGATTTGGGTCTATGCGTGGATGTGGCGCGAGACTGTGGTATTGAAATTCCCATGACGGCCGCCGGTCTTGAGATGTTTCGCCGCGCCGAGGCCGCCGGTTGGAAGGAGGATGATTGCGCCCGTGTAATAGAGGTGTACGAAAACAAGGACTGATCTTTTTTTTTGTTAATTTAGGGAGAGAAATTTTATGACCGTAGGAAAGGTGGGCGATTCGGCTGAGGTGGAAAATTTCAAGCTGTTGGGTCATGACCCCAGCGCGGCTTGGGGCGGTGGAAGTCTTGTCGAGGTTCACAAGGGCTTCGCATACGTAGGCTCGGTGGGGAGCTCCAGCTTCAACGGACCCGAGGGGGTTACGGTACACGATGTTTCAGACCCGACGAAACCGAAAAGGGTGGCCGAGGTGAAGGCCCCTCCCGGAATTCATAATCACAAGGTTCGCGTCGTCGGCGACGACCTCCTCTACGTCAATAACGAGTGTTTGAATACTCCGGAGGGGGAAGCCGCCCGGGCGGGAATACAGATATTCGATATCAGCAGCCCGGCCTCCCCAAAGGAAGTGGGTTTCTACGACCTGCCCGGGAACGGCCCTCACCGCTTCGGCGTGGACAATGAGCGTCAGCTGGCTTTTATCCCCAACGAGGCGGAGGGTTGGCGGAATCGCGTGAGTTGGACGGTGGACATCAGCGACCCGCTAGAGCCCGAGCTGCTGAGCCTGTGGGGACTACCCGAGCAGGACCTTGCGCTCAACCTCCCCTACGAGGAGGCGGAGACGATGGAGCAAACCACCCAGTGCCACGGGCCGGCGATCATTCGCGGAGACAGGATGTATTGCGGTTTTTGGGGCGGCGGCATGGGAATCGCTGACTGCTCGGATCTGAAAAACATTAAACACATCTCGGAACTCTGCTGGTCTCCTCCCTTTGTCGGTTCCACCCACACGGTTTGGCCTGTGGATGATCGGCCCTATCTCATCGCCACGGACGAGGCCCGATCTCATACGAACTACCGGGGCAGCCAATTTATGTGGATCATCGACATCCGGGACGAGACGAATCCGATCCCGATTTCGACCTTCATGCCGGATCGAGACAAGTACCTGGATCGCGGGAAACGGTTCGGCGCCCATAATATTCTCGAGTACAAACCGGGACAAAATCCCTGGCCGAACATCATCTTCCTCACGTATTTCAATGCGGGACTCCGCGCGGTGGATGTGTCAGACCCCTTCTACCCAAGGGAGGTGGGGTATTTTGTGCCTGAAATGAATTTCGGGGAGCCTTGCTGTCAATCGAACGATATCGGCATGGACGACGAGGGGAGACTCTATCTAATCGACAGGAATGGCGCCGGAATGCACATCCTGGAGTACACCGGCTGAGGCTTGAAGGGAGCGGAGAGGCAAGTGGTTCATGCATCGGGAAATCTATTTTTGAAGGGGGACTTGTGTCCTATACTCAATTCGCGCCTTGCGAATTAATCTATTGAGTTCATCGTTAAATTTTCGGAGGAGAAAATGAAGCTCGATTTTATGTTGGTAGTCGCTGCCTCGGGCTTTCTGGCCACCTACTTTCATATGGTTTTTGCCCTGACCGCGGGCCGGGTGGGAATGGTGAGACTCGACTTCGGAAAAGGGAACTCGATGCTCCTTTTCGGTGAGTCCTACGGCGGCAACCCGCCGTATGTATTGGGGCTCATTGCGGTTCATCTGAATGGCATTGTTTTCGCCTTGGTATACGCCACGTTGGTGGGGCCGGAGCTGCCCGGGGCTCCTGTGGTGCGCGGGTTGATTTTCGGCGGACTGCTGCTCCTTTTTTCTCAGTGTGTTTTTAGTCCGTTTATAGCGAAACATGGATTTTTTTCGGTGAAAACGCATCCGCGCGCCTGGCATACCGCGTTTGTGGCGCATACTATCTACGGCGCAATTTTGGGCTGGCTCTCACCGATCCTCTAGGAATGCTCATGGCCGCGGGGCCTGAGTTTTTCCTTTCGCCGGTGAATATCCGAGACGCCGCCAAAAAAGGCGGGAACCACCTCGGCATAGCGCTCATAGGCCGGGCCGTATCGGGCAACCAGGTCCCGCTCCTCGTAGCGGTTCCCGATGAGAATGTATGTTGTTAGGCAAACGGCGAAAAAAGTGTTGTGGAGCGTATAAGCGGGCTGAAACCAGATCCACATGATCGCGGCTGTGTTCAAAGGGTGACGCACCCAGGCGAAAATACCTCCCACCGAAAGCGGTCCGTCGCGGTGGGCCATCGGCGTTTGTTCGGCCGGTGTTCCGGGCAGGGATTTCAGCTCCCCGCGCAGCCATCTGAGTAGCTGGGAAATCCCCGTGAATTCCATGAAGCTGAATTCCCGGAAACAAACCGCGACGAGCAAAACCGCGGCTGTCTTAGCCGCATAGACAAAATTTATATACGGTCCCGGAAGGATGAGGAAGGTAATGTCTCCGGGCAGTCCGGCCGAAAGTCCCCATAACCAGACCACCATTGCAATCGATATTATCGAATAGAGCGGCCGGTAGAGCCCCGCCAAAAATGGCGGGCCCCAGATCCGCTCTGCATATCGCTTGATCCCGGAGCGGCAGAGGATGCTATGTACGAACCCGAAAAAGCCCCATGCGAGAAGAATTACAGCGGGGCTCCAAAGCCAATCGGGCATCGGTTTATTTTTTGGAACGTTTTTTCGGGAGACTTTTCGGAGGCTTCACCTGCCGGGCCCACTGGCGCGCTACTTGTCCCGTCGTGGCGAACCAGCAATCACCTTTTTCGAGAATATGTTTGATCAGCCGCTCGACCATTCGTATGCGGTGATGCTGCCCGATGACCTGGGGGTGACACATAAAGTTGATGTAGCCGCCTTCTTCGTAGGTGCCCTCGAATTCTTCAATCCACATGGAGTAGACCGACTCGGCGTCGCGGATGCCATGACCGAAGGGCGGACTCCCGCTAAAGCCGAAAAAGATAAAGTCGTCGAGCGTCCACTTTGTCGGAAGTTCGACCAGGCCACACGGATGATAATAGGGCCAGTCGTCGTCCATGAGGTTCGAGTGGTAGAGGAGGCCGTGCTTCTTCAGGAGATCCATGGTGTGAGCGCTCGGATCGCAAGAGGGCGTGCGCGAGCCGGTGGGTTTTTGACCCGTAAGGCGTTCGAGAATCTCAAGAGCGCGAACGAGAAGTTCTTCCTCCCTTTCCGCATCGGAAAGCTGAAAAGGTTTTTCGTGCAGGTGGCCGTGATGGCCGATCTCGTATCCTCCCTTCATGATGCTCTCGGTCATCTTGGGCCACTTTTCCGCTGTCCAGCTCGGCAGGAAAAAAGTTCCGGGGAGCGAGTATTTTTTCAGCAGTTTGATTATTCGTGGGACGCCAACCTTTGGACCGTAGGCTCCCATGGCGTTGTGGATAGGCCGGTGAGCGAGATGCGGGTCCCGCGATATCCAGAGCGATTCCCCGTCCACATCGAAAGTCAGGCAAACAGCGCAACGCGCGCCGTTTTTCCATTTAATTTTAGGCATGATTAAAAAATTTCCTCCAGTATTAAGAAAAATTTCCCTAGGGTTGATTAGCCAGCGAAACAAGAGCGCCACCCAAAATCTCGCAACTTCGGGTGACATCTTCCCACAGCGTTAGTTCATCCTCGGCATGGCTTTTTCCGTTCACGCTCGGAGCGAAAATCATCGCGGTGGGACAAAGATCAGCCGCGTAGCGGGCGTCGTGGCCCGCCGCGCTCCAGAGGCGCTGATGAGAATATCCTTTGTCGAGGCAGGCTTCCTCGATGGCTCCGATGACGCCGGAGTCAAACGCCATGGGGGTTGAGCCTCCCAGGGGGGTTATTTCTATTTCAAGGCCTTCCTGTTTGGCGGCGTTCTCGGAGACTTCGACGACGGCTTGATGTGCTTGAGTGAGAATATGTTCATCGCGGTGGCGAAAATCAACGGAAAAGGTGACAAGTTCGGGAATGACATTAATGGCATTGGGGGAGGCGGAAATCTCTCCGACTGTAGTAACAAGATCGGAGCCCATGTTTCCGGGAATGTCCCGGATGGCCGATATGGCCCGGGCCGCTCCGACAAAGGCGTCTTTTCGCATGTGCATCGGGGTGGGGCCGGCATGGTCCCGGACCCCCTTCATCGTTATCCGAAGCCAGGTGAGCCCCCTGATTCCCTCGACAATTCCAATCTGGACCCCGTTCGTGGACAGCGCCGGGCCCTGCTCGACGTGAAGTTCCAGATAGCCCGCCAAGGGACGCGGCTCGCAGGGTAGTTTTCCCCGGTAGCCGATTCGCTCAAGTTCATCGACGAATCTGATGCCGTCAGAGTCGCGGACCTCATAAGCGAAATCTCGCTCGAAAGCACCGGCAAAAACGCCGCTTCCCAGCATCGACGGAGGAAATCGAGGACCTTCCTCATTCGTCCAGTTTACGATTTCTATGGGCCGGTGGGTGGCAATTCCCCGATCGTTCAGGGTTCTGACAATCTCCAGGGCCGCCAACACCCCGAGGGAGCCGTCGAATCGCCCGCCGTTGGGAACCGAATCGAGGTGGCTTCCGGCCATGACAGGAGCGGCCAGATCGTCGATGCCCTCCCGCCGGGCGAACATGTTTCCCATTTCGTCCACACGAAGGGAAAGGCCCGCGCTTTTCGCCCAGGAAGCAAACAGGTCGCGTGCGTCCCTGTCGGAGTCGGACAAGGTAAGGCGGTGAACGCCGCCGCCCGCGGTGGCGCCGATGCGGGCCATTTCTTCCATGCTCGTTTGAAGACGGGAGGCGTCAATTTTCAACTGAACCCTCGGTATGAAAAAAAGCCATGGCTTCGAAAAATTAAGACGTAGGAGATGTTCTACTTTTCTCCGGAGATTTCGTCTACTCCGGTTACAATTTCACTGTAGATTTCCCTCACGCGCAGGGTATGCCTCTCGTAGTCGGACAGGAGTTTGGCCCTGCTGCTTCCTTCGACATTATCCTCGTAGCCGGTGCGCCGGGCGAGTATTTCCATTTCCGCCGGGGTTTTCGGGAGGGTATGGATAGATTGCGCGTTGGCGATGCGTAGTCGGTTTTCTACGAGGCGGAGAAAACGATAGGCTTCCAGAAGGTCGTCTCCATTTTTTTTCGAAATCAACCCGGATTGCTGGAGGGCGTGAATCGCCCCCGCGGAATCCGGGCGCCGAAGCGAGGGATTCCTTCCGCCGTTCAAGATTTGGAGATACTGCACGGTAAATTCGATGTCCGCGATTCCGCCCGCGCCCAGCTTGATGTCGATATTTCCCTCGGCCTCACGGGCCAGTTCGAGTTCCATACGCTTGCGCATATGATCGACCTGCTCGGAAAAATCCTTGGGCACGGGAGCTTCGTAAACGAAATTGCCGGCAAGCCTCATGAACGCTTCGCCGACTTCGGGCGTTCCGGCGATAAAACGGGCGCGGCAGAGAGCTTGCCGCTCCCAGTTTTCGGCCCGCTCTGTTAGATAAATTTTCATTTGCTCAAGCGGGGTGACAAATGAGCCCTGTTGTCCTTCGGGCCGCAGGCGCAAGTCTATTTCGTATATGCGCTCGCCAACTTGAGGAGAGGCGAGGCCGTCTCTCAGTAAAGTGCCTAGCTTGAAAAAGTAATCGGTGTTCGGGATGGCGTCTCGCTTCGATGGTTTTTCTTCGAAGAGACCGGCTGTTTCTCCTTTTGAGCCGTCGTAAACGAAAATTAAATCCAGATCGGATCCGAAATTCATCTCAAAACTTCCAAGCTTGCCCAAGCCGATGACAGCGAACCCCGGGGGGCTGTCATCTGAACGGGGGGGGCCGTAAAGGTTATTCAGCTCCTCTTGCGCGATAGAGAGTCCGATTTTTAAAACCGTGTCTGCGAGCCGAGTCAGGTCTGAAACAGTGTCAAGAATATCGGCTTCTCCAAGAATGTTCCGCATGCCGATAGTGAATTCTTCATCGCGTTTTGCGTCGGCGAGAGCGTTGAAGCGGGATTCAGCCGGAGAATTTCCATGAACGGCGGTACGGAATTCCGAAATCATTTTTTCTTGAGATTTTGACTGAGTCAAGGACCCGGATTGGATGATTGACTCGAAGAGGTCAGGGCTATGGATAAGAACGTCGGACAAGTAATCGCTTGTTCCAAATAGCTGAAGGAGAGCTTCGAATATACGATCGGACTCGCTTATGAGAGAGAACACCGCTTCCCTTCCTCCACCGGCTTCTACAAAACGAAACAGGTTGGCCACAGCGCTATCCGGATCGGGGAGATCGAGGGTGATGTAAAGCAAGCGGGGCAGGAGTTCGTCAAATGTGCGCTTTGCCCGGGCGCTGACATGTTGAAACTGCTCCCCGTTGCGCATAAGGCGAAGAAGCGAACTTGCGGAATCGGGGTCCGCAAAATTAAAGGGGGCCAGGTCGGCGGGCGAGAGAGAATCCTCCAAAGTCTTGGCGCTCAGCAGCCCTTTCGCGCCGATTCGTTCCATCTGCTCTGTGGAAGTGGTGATTTCATTCTGGCGTCGGAAGAGATCGTCAAAAATCCGGGACGAGATTTCCCGGTATCCTTTCAAGGCGTCCTCGAATTTTTCCTTTTCACCGGTTTCATTGGACAGGAAACCCATTTTTCGGGCGAGTACGGTCAAACCGTGCCTGTCTTCGGGAAGATCGTGTGTTTGAAGGCCATGAGTGACCTGAACGCGATGCTCCACATCTCGAAGAAAAGTGTAGGCTTCGGCCAGATCGTCGCAGTCGATTATGGGCAATAGCCCGACCTCTTTAATGGCCGAGAGGGCCTGGAGAGAGTTCTGTTTCCGAAGAAAGGGTTCTTTGCCGCCATAGATGAGCTGAAAGGACTGGATGATGAATTCAATTTCGCGGATGCCGCCTTCCCCAAGTTTGATATTTTGGGTGGATTGCCCACTGGAGGCCAACTTTCTGTTTATCCTGTCCTTGATCCGGGCGATTTCATCTAGAGCGCTTACGTCCAGGGTTCTCCGGTAAATGAATGGCCGGGTCATCTCCAGGAATTTTTGGCCCAGGGCGTTGTCGCCCGCGCACTGACGGGCCTTGATCAGGGCCTGTCGTTCCCATGTTTCTCCCCAGGATTCGTAATAGACCTCGCAACTTCTCAAGGAGTATGCCAAAGCGCCCTGGGAGCCCTCGGGACGAAGACGCGTGTCAACCCTAAAAACGTGGCCTTCCTCGGTGTTTTCCGCCATCAACTGGATGACCCGCTGGGAGAGGCGAACGTAAAATTCGTGGTTGGAGATTTGTCCTCTACGCCTCCCGGTGTAGGAGTCGGGGACTCCCTGGGTTTTTCCCTCATCGGAGGAATAGACGAATATGAGATCAATGTCCGAGCTGAAATTTAGTTCTCTCCCGCCAAGTTTCCCCATTCCTATGATGGCGAAATCGCAGGGGGACCAGCGGCCGTTAGGAGTCCGCCAGCGAGGTTTTCCGTATTGCGCATGAAGTTCGCCTCGGGAAATTCGTAGCGCGGCTTCAAGGGTGGCGTCCGCCAAATTGGAAAGGGACAACGTGGTTTCTTCCATGGAAGCCATCCTGAGGAGGTCTCGGATGCCGATGCGGAGATATTCGCGTTGCCGGAATCGCCTCAGGGCGTCGGCGGGACCGTCGGGGTACTCTCTCGCCTTTCGAACCCAGCGCCATAGCTCGAGGAACATCTTTTCGTAGGTGCGCTCCTTCTGGAGGGTCATTGGCTTGAGAAGCCAGTCGAGATATTCCGGATGGCGAAGGATGGTGTCCGAGAGAAACTGACTTCCACCTGCGAGAGTGAGGACGATTGAGCGGCGTTCGCTTGATCGCCTTAGAGCCGTAAGGAGGGCGTCCGGATTTTCCCTTGATTCGAGAATACGCTCAAGATTGGCCATCGCCCGCTCGGGCTCGAAAGTTTCACCGAGGGATTCAAGAAATTGGCCAAGAAAGGTGTTGTCCCCACGGGGAAACGAGGGGTGAAGCGCCAAGGACTGAAGGCTCCGTGCGGCTTGTTCCTGATGGTTGACGCCAAGGGAGGAAAGCAACTCGGCGGCTTGAGGGGTGGGCATTCCACCGGAGAGAAGCCGCTCGACATGGTGGAAGCCGGGATGTTCGTGAATGGCTATGCGCATGAGGCGAGTCTCCCGGCAGGGGTTACAGCATCATGGAATCGCCCTCGGCGACGGCGGCAGAGCGTTCCTTGGTTTTTTCGGAGAAATTCGGAAGAAAAGCAAACAACGGAAGAATGACAAGTGTGAGCCCGCCAAAAAACCAGAGGGCGGCATCTACTCCGTAATAATCCGACAGCATTCCCGCGAGCAGGGGGCCGATTGCCGAAAAACCTTGATTTGTTGTGAATAGGAAGCCAACGGTGCTCGCTTTGAGGTGTGGAGGAGAAATATCCAACGCATGGGCGAAAATGACAGGCCGGAGAGAGCGGAGAAAAACCCCCAGGATTACCAGAGGAAGAATGATCAGGGAGCCGTGTGCGGCGGCGGGTATGGCCACCAGAGAGAGCCCCCCCACCGTCAGGCCGAAAACCAAAACGAATTTCCTCGAAATGCGGTCCGAAATATAACCGACAATGGCTTCGGGAATAATGGCGGATGCCGCATATAAACCGAGACAAAGACCAATCCACTCGGGGCCCGCAGCATGTTTTTTCACCAAAAGGATAGGAAGAAAAATAAGGAGGCCATGGTGGCCGACGGTCAGGGCTCCGGCAATCAATGCCGTGGCGCCGAACGCTGGGTCTTTCAGGAGGGAGAGGTGTGCCCGCCGGGGAACTCCAGGACTCTGCGGCTGGGTTTGTTTCAGGCTGAAAGGCGGGAGAAATACTCCTAGCAAGAGGGCGGCCAGCATCAGCGGCGTCATGTTGACGAGGAGAGTGGCGCGCCAATCCATGGCAAGAAGGAGGTATCCCGCCACCAAGGGAGCGAGAGTCTGGCTGATATTCGCCCCCGTTCCATGTAGGCCCAGTGCGAACCCCCTCCTGTCGGTGAATCGTTCGCCAAGGAGACCCATCGAGGGCGGATGCCATAAATGGGAAATCAACCCGGTGAGCCAGAAGAGGGGAATTAATGAAATCAGGCCAGATGCCATGCTCATTCCACCATAGAAAACGGCGATTCCGGCCAGGCAAACTACTAGCACCCATTTTCCGCCCCCAAGCCGGTCGATGGCGTAGCCTGTGCTCGCGCTCGAAAGCGCGCTGAACACCGAGCGGCCGGTGTAAAGAATTCCCACTTCGGTTAGAGAGATGTTCAGATCCTTGACGAGAAACGGGAGGACGGGCCCGAAAATGCCTAGATACCAGTGCTCGGCGGCGTGTCCGACTGTAATCAGGGTGAGGAGCCGTCCGCGGTTCAATCGCCTCTCCTGGGGGAAATTTTTGAATTCGATAAATTTCGATTTCAATAATCACCGGACGGGCGCGCCTGTGTTGGCAGGGAGCGGGTCCGATTATTTGGTAGTGGGTCAGTTTTGGTCGTTCGGCAGTGGCAAGCCATGTAGCTTGAGGAAGGACAACTTGTCCCAATAGCCGCGCTGGAAAGCGATCCTGTCCTCGATTACGCGGAATAATCCGCACCCTCTCAATCCTTTCGGGTCGCGCCACTCCAGGATTGCCCATTCTCCATCCTCGAAGATGTTCTCCACAATACATACCATCCCGGCCCTGGCGAATTCGGTCGTAAACATCTCCCGAATGGCTTCGTGTCCTTCGGCAGGACTTTCCGCGACCTGATGGTTGATCGCGTCTTCGTGGTAGAACTCGGTGAGTGCTTCAACATCCGCCCGGTTGAAGGCGTCTACCCAATTTTTTACAACCGCTTTCGGCTTCATGTGCCCAATACTACTTAATTTCAAACTGACTCACTACCGATTATTTTCACTTTAGCATGGGATAGGGGTAAGAGGAAATGCGCGACGTAATTTTATAAATAACAATATAACAAATAGATAACGGATTATATTCATGTATTTTCTTGCCTCGCTCACTCCCCGGGCAAAGAGAATTATTACTCTGAAGTCCTTGACACGGCATACCGGGATTGTTAAGTTTTTCTTGCTTGTAGGATGACTCCATAACATCATAACCTTACGGACGCATAATTAGATTATTCGCACCGCCGCGGAGAGAATTTACTTGGCAATTGAACCCCAGCTCCAAGCCGTTCGAAGGGTCAGAGTCTATGAGGAGATCGTCTCCCAGATCACCTCGTTAATCCTGAGCGGTGACCTCAAGGTCGGGGACAAACTCCCTTCCGAGCGCGAGCTGGGCGAGCGCTTCGCTGTTGGGAGAAATTCGGTCCGCGAGGCGACGCGGGCGCTCGAGTCGGCCAACCTGGTGGAAACCCGCCAGGGCGAGGGGACATTCATTATCGCCACCCCCGACTCGCTGGTCCCGGTCCTTTCGGCGCGAATCTCCGAGGAGGAGAGCGGGGTCCACCACCTCTTCGAGGCCCGGCGGGTTCTCGAGCCCCAGATCGCCGCCCTCGCGTCCGAGCGGGCCGATGCCGACGAACTCAGGGAGCTTGACCGGATACTCGTGCGGCAGCGAAAAGCGGTGGACACCGGTGGAAGCGGCATCGAGGAGGACACCCAGTTTCACATGGCTCTCGCCGGAGCGGCCAAGAACGAGTTTCTCGAAATACTGCTCGGCACCCTGTTGGCCTCGCTCCGCGAGCGCAGGGAGCGCTCAGTCCGCAGGATGAGCGACCGCATCCGCTCTCACGAGACGCATCTGAAGATTCTCGATGCCGTGAAAAAGGGCCGGGAGCAAGACGCCGTGGCGAACATGATCAGTCATCTGCTCGAAATCGAGGGCGGGGAAATGAATTCCGAATCGGCCATGGATTAACGAATTGCGCTTCATTTCTAACGAGGGAGGAGATCTAGGGGACGAGGCGATAGACGGTTTTGATTGTTCCGCCGGACCTTCGGCGGGTATTCCTGTTTTAGATGGTTTTTTTCTGCCTGCCTGACTTTCGGCCGGCTACCGTGAAACTCCTAATCGGATTCGGGAGGTAAATGGTGTGGGTATTGTTTCTTACGAGGTAATGTACAGAGGGATTTTTCAAAGGCAGCTCGCGCAAAAGATTAGCCGGACGCTGATCCTCGCGGCCGTCAAGGAAGGCAAGCATGGCGTCTCGTTCGGACGCTACAGCGACTCGCCCGAGCGCAACGGCATTCCGGCGAAGCAGTTCGGCTATATCACCGACACGCCGGAGGAGCTCGAAGAGATCGCGGCGCAGTACGAACCCAAGCAGGTCGATGTCTCCATTTGCGTGGACGACACCATGTGCAAGGGACTCGAGTCATGGGCCTGGACCGGGCTACAGCCGGTCAACGCTGTGACCAAGCCGGGCGGTACCCTTATCGTGACCTCGAACAACTCGTCCGAGGATCTCGTCAAGCACATTCACCGGCGAGACACCCCCTATAAGCTGTCCATCCTCAAGGGCGGCGCCAGCTTCGCCGGCCTTTGGGTCTACAAGGACGACGGCACCGACGCCCGCTGCCTCGGCGCGGCCCTCAAGGCTTGCCCCGAGATATGCTCGATGGCTTCCCTTGAGGCCGCCATCCGCGAAAACGTCGGCGGCGACCATCATGTCGAGGCCGCGCGGGCGAGTTTCGAGGATGCGCGCTCCGACGAAATCAAGCCGGGCGAGGGCAACACCGAGGTTCCCTTCACCTTCGAGCTGCTCGGCTGGGACAGCATGAGGCCGGGCGTCGTCATCGATGGCGTGGGCGGCCACAACGGCTACGGCGACTCGGACGACGGGTATGTGCCGGGCCGGAACCCGTATTTCAAGAAGTGGTCCACCCGCTCGATGCGGCCGGTGCTCCAGTTCGATAAGTGCACGAAGTGCACCCTCTGCTGGATTGCCTGCCCGGACAGCGTTTTCGACGTGACGCCGGACGGCTATTTCGATCCGAACATGGACGCTTGCTGCGGCTGCGGGGTCTGCGAGGCCATTTGCCCGGTTCCCGAATGCCTTCAGATGGCCTACGAAACCGTTTTCGAGGACAGGGACAGCCAGTATCAGATGTGGAGCAGCGATAAGGACGGTTTCGGCAAGTATGTGGAAGACAAACTATCGACGGGCAAGGTGGAGCACCGCCACCCGATCACCGGGCTTGCCGGCGCTTTCTCGGGCTTGGGCCTCGAGGGCGGACATAACGACAAGACCTTTTCCACCAAATCCCTGAAAGAACTCTAATAGGAGCTGAAAAGATGGCGACAGCAGTAGAGCAGAAAGGGGCTGGGGTAGAGCTTCTAACGGGGAGCGAGGTGATGGCCCACATTTGCCGTCTGGCCGATGTGGACGTTCTCACCGCCTATCCCATCCGCCCCTATGACACGGTGATGCAGTTCGTCTCGAAAATGATCGCAAACGGCGATTTCGACGCCGACTATATTCCGGCCGAAAGCGAACACGGCCAGTTCGAGGTCGTCAAGCACGCCTCGGCCTGCGGAGCGCGGGTGTTCACCGGTTCGAGCGGCGTGGGCTGGCTCTACGCGATGGAGCCGCTCGCGGTGACCGCCGGCCTTCGGCTTCCGATGGTGGCGCTGGTGGGCTGCCGGGCGCTCGACGACCCGGGCGCCTTCGGCACCGAGCACAACGACGCACTTCTCGTGCGCGACCTGGGGTGGATGATCAACTTCCCCTCCACCGCCCAGGAAGTGGTCGAGCTGGGCCTCATGTCCTACCGCGTGGCCGAGGATCCGCGGGTGTTCCTGCCCTGCGCCATCGCGATGGACGGCGCTTTCCTCACCCACAGCCAGGCGACGGTGACACTTCCGAGCCAGGAACAGGTGAACGAATTCCTGCCGCCCTACGACCGGGGCGACCTTCTTCTCCACCCGGACAACCCCATCACGATCGCGCCTCAGGCGAACGAGGACTGGTTGATGGAAGTCCGGCGTCAGAGCAGCGAAGCCGGCAAGAACGCCTACACGGTGATGAAAGAGGTCTACAAGGACTTCAGCCGCATTTTCGGCGAGGACGTTAATCCCTTCCTCGAGGAGTACATGACCGAGGATGCCGATGTCGTTCTCGTCGGGATGGGGACCATGGCCCTTCCGGTGAAGGTGGCTATCCGCGAGATGCGCAAGGACGGAAAGAAAGTCGGCATGGTCCGCCTCAAATGGGTGCGCCCGTTCCCGACCGATGAGCTCAGGGCTTCGCTCTCCCGCTTCAAGGCGGTAGGCGTCATAGACCGCGACTACTCGTTCGGCTCGCCGTACCACGGCGGCATTCTCTTCAACGAGGTGAAGGCCGCCCTCTACGGCGCCGACAATCAGCCTCACATGAAGGGTTTCGTCTGTGGCCTCGGCGGCAGGGAAGTGCTCCTGGAGGATGTCACGTCCATGGCCGATGAAGTTATCTCCATTGCGAATAGCGGAAAGGCCGACAACGATGTCCGCTGGGTCGGCGTGAGGGGGAAACAATAATGAGTGAGTCTGTTTATCACATCGGAACGCAGGACCTTCCCCTGACGGGAAGGGTGAATCAGATACCGGAAAAAGCGGTTGAGGAGTACTACACGAGCGGACACCGGACCTGCCAGGGCTGCGAGAGCGCGCTCATCATGCGCCTCATGGCCAAGGCCGCCGGCCCCCGCTCCATCATTCTGGGCAGCACGGGCTGCATGTACGTGGCCAACACCACCTACTACTCCACCCCGTGGGTTGTGCCCTGGATGCACACCCAGCTCGGCTCGTCGGGTTCCGCGGCCACAGGCACCGCCGCCGCCCTCCGGGCGCTGATGCGCAAGGGAAAGATGAAGGAAGAGCCCATCAACGTCATCGCCTTCTGCGGCGACGGGGGCGGAGTGGACATGGGTGTTTCGGCCATCTCGGCGGCGCTCATGCACACCCAGTACAATATACTGATCATCTGCTACGACAATGAGTCGTATGCGAACACCGACATCCAGATTTCGGGCGCTTCTCCCTGGGGCGCGAACACCACGTTCACCCCTCCGGGAAAGAAAATCCGGATCATGTACAAGAACTGGAAGAAAAATATCGCGGCCATGTACGCCGTCGGCCACACCAAGTGCAACTACGTGGCGACCGCCGACGCGTCCTATCCGGCCGACATGATCGACAAGGTGCGGAAAGGGCTCAAGGAGCCGGGCCCTTCGTTTATTCACACCTTCGACCCCTGCCCGAAGGGTTGGGACTACGACCCGTTCTACTCTCACAAGCTGGGCGAGCTGGCCGTCGAGAGCGGTCTCTTCCCGCTCTGGGAGATGACGAACAACGAGTTGACCTATACCGGCATCTCCGCGCGCCAGGTTTATGGAAACCGGAGCCGCAAGTCGATTCGCGAGTACCTAGAGACGCAGGGCCGGTTCCACCACTTCATCGAGGAGGATTACGCATACTTCCAGAGTGAAGTGAATAAAATGTGGGACAATTGGGCGATGCCCGGCGTGATTCCCTTCAAGCTGGGCGAGGATCCGTCCAAGAAGAAGTAGAAGGAATCTTCGGAAGGGGAGCGTAAATTCCCCCGAGCCGAAACCGGACGGGGCCCGAGAGGGTCCCGTCCTTTTTCGTCTCCGTCGGTATTCGTTGAATTGGAGAAGAGGATGAACGAAGAAAGCGAGGAGCGCGAGAGCCGGGACGGCGCCTTGATGGTCCACGTTCCCGCGGGGGAGTTCCTGATGGGCTCGGACCTCGGGGACCATGACGAGCAGCCGCAGCGGCGGGTGACGCTTTCAGGTTTCTGGATCGACAAGCTTCAGGTGACCAACGAGCTGTATCGCCGTTTTTTGGAGGAGGCGAAGGCGTTCGCGGTGCCGCCCTCGTTCGCGAAGGACGATTTTGTCGGCCCCCGTCAGCCGGTCGTCAGTGTCACCTGGGAGGAGGCCGAGGCCTATTGCCGCTGGGCCGGAAAGCGCCTTCCCACAGAGGCGGAATGGGAGAAGGCGGCGCGGGGAGCGGACGGGAGAAAATACCCCTGGGGAGAGGAAGACCCGTCGCCCGATGTGGCGCAATACAGCGGCGGCGAGGAGAGGCGGCCGCTTCCGGTGGACGCGCTGACGGGAAGCGCCTCCCCTTACGGGTGCCTCCAGATGGCCGGAAACGCTTACGAGTGGGTGAACGATTGGTTTGATGCCTTTTACTACCGCAGCGCCCCGGACGAGGACCCCGGGGGGCCGCTCTCTCCGACATTCGAGGTGGCCGTCGCCCGGATCTCGGTGTTCGCCGTGCCGGGCGGGGGAAGCCTGACGCTGGGCGAGGTGAAGCGGGGGGAGCGCTTCGAGATACTGGGGCGCGACAAGGACATTTATAAAATACGCTTCGGCGACGCCGAGGGCTGGCTTCCCCGGCGGGGGGGCTATGCCTGGACGGCCAAGGTGGCGCGAGGGTGCGGATGGGACTACATCGAGGACGGGCTGCGCTGCTCGGCGCGCGAGGGCTTTGAGCCCTGGTACAAGAACCTGAATCTGGGTTTTCGCTGAGCGGCGGACGAATAGTCTCCGGGGTCCCGGAGATTGGTGGTGGAAGCCGGGTGATGGAAGCCGGTTGGTTGAAGCCGTATCAGGGAAATAAGGGTGATATGAGAGCGGGCGGGATCGATACGGTCCCGCCCGATTTTTTTTTCGGGCGAGGGCTCGCCCGGGGAATTGGGGCGCCTAGAATTTAAGCCGCCGTTTGCCCAGGAAGTATGAGATTACGGGCGCCGCGAAGGTGGCGACCGAGAGCCACATCAGCGTCGCGGCGATGGGGTGGCCCGAGAAATCGAAAAAAATTCCGATGCTCCCGTGGCTGATGATCAAGCTCTGGCGGAAGGTGCGCTCGGTGAGTCCGCCCAGGACGAGGGCGAGGACCATCGGGGCCAGGGGATAGTCGAGCTTGCGGAATAAATAGCCGATCGCACCGAAGAAGAACATCAGGTAAACGTCGAACATGTCCTGGGTCGGGGAGAAGCCGCCCACGGCGCAGACCACCAGTATCACGGGCGCGAGGATCGTCATCGGCATCCGCAGCATCCAGATGAAGACGGGGATGGCGAACAGGGCGACGAGGACGGCGAGAGCGTTGGCGATGTAGAGGCTTCCCGTCAACCCCCAGACGAAGTCGGCGTTCTCGATGAAAAGACGCGGGCCCGGAACCAGGCCCCAGACATAGAGGGCGCCCAGCATGACCGCCGTCGTCGGAGAGCCGGGAATCCCCAGCGTCAGCATCGGGAGCATCGCGCCCGTGCTGGCGGCGTTGTTGGCGCATTCGGGGGCGGCGACGCCCTCGATGGTCCCCTTGCCGAATTGGCCGGGCTCCTTCGAGAAACGCTTGGCGATGGAGTAGCTCATGAAGCTCGCCGGGGTGGCGCCCGCCGCCGGGAGCATACCGACGAAAAAACCCAAAAGCGAGCCGCGAAGGAGGGTGGTGGTGTAGCGCCTCAGATTGCGGATCGTCGCCGCGATCTCCCGGATACCCACCTTCGCCTGGTAGCGCTCGCGCGTCTGCATCCCCCCCTCGAGGGTATAAAAAATCTCACCCACCCCGTAGAGGCCGATGGCCAGGACGAGGAAATTGATGCCGTGATAAAAGCCCGTGATGTCGGCGAAGATCAACCGTGGCGAGCCGCTGACGATATCCGTGCCGACGGTGGACATGAGGAGGCCCATCATGGTCGCGATGACGGTCTTGATGGGGCTCTCGCCGCCGAGTCCGGTGAAGGTTCCGTAGGCGAGGAAGACGACGGCGAATTCCTCGGGCGGCCCGAACCGTAGGGCGAACTCCGCCAGTGGGGGAGCAAAAAAGGTGAAGAGGACAATCGAAATCGTGCCGCCGATGAAGCTGGCCACCGCCGCGGTTACCAGGGCGTCGGCCGCCTGGCCCTTTTGGGCGAGCGGGTAGCCGTCGAAGGTGGTGGCGACCGCCGTCGATGCGCCGGGGATGTTCAGCGTGATCGAGCTGATCGCGCCGCCGTACATCGCCCCGTAGTAGATGGCGGCGAGAAAAATAATGGCGCTCGTGGGCGGTACCGCATAGGTGATCGGGAGCAGGATCGCCACCCCGTTGACCGAACCGAGCCCCGGCATCGCCCCGATGGCGACCCCGAGGGCCACCCCGATCAAGGCCATCAGCAAGTTTTCGGGCGAGAGCGCGATACCGAGCCCGTAGAATAGATTTCCCAGAATCTCCACGCGAAGCGCTCCTTAAAACGAAATGCTCGTTGCGCTAATTTCTCCGCCGCCGTCACCGATGGCCCGGCGGGGCTGGCCGGCCGCGCTGGAGGCCCTGTTCCATATCGGAGGCCTGTCCTAAAAAAATCGGCCGGTTCGGGAGAATACGGTTCAGTCCGGCATTAAAAAAAAGAACCCCATTCCAGGTAAAATAGGGGCTCGGCAAAACCCTTGGGCAGCGGGATGATCAGGAATTTCTCGAAGATGAAAAAGACCCCGATCGGCACGCCGACGGCCACCGATAAACTTGTCTTGAGGCCGTGCCGCCCGACATAGAAAAGGCAGTAGAAAACGAACGCAGCGGACGCGAAATAAATGGAGATGGTGCTCGTAAGGAGAATCATGATCAGGCCGGGAACCCCGACACGGAGAATATCGGCGAAACCCTCCCAGGAGATAAACGGCTCCTCCGAGGGTGCGTCCGCCCCCTCCCCGCCCGCCGGGCCGCCAAAGAAGCTTTGGACGAACACTCCCGCCGCGGCCAGGGAAATCCCCAGGGAGAGCCAGAAGGGGAGAAATCCCCCTCCCGGCCCCTCCTTGGGGAGAATTCCGATTGGCAGTTCGGTTGATTTCCATGCGACGCCGAGGCCGATGAAGAACAAGGCCGCGGCGACCGCTCTGTCCATTAAGCGCATTGAAGGTTCACGTTACTTGATAAGTCCCATTCCCTTGAGAAGTTTTTTGTGCTTGACGTCTTCGTCCGCGAAGAAGGAGGCCAGCGGCCCGCCGGTCAGGCAGGCGCGGTTGAGGGCCTTCTTCTTGGTGTAGGTCTTCCACTCACCTGAATTGCAAAGTTTCGCGAAAAGGTCGCTGTACCACTTGGTCGCGCCCGCCGGAATACTGCCGGGAGCGTTGATGCTGCGCATCATGAAATAGACAAGGCTCGGCTTTCCGAGCTCGGCAAAGGTGGGGACATTGGGGAAGATAGAGATGCGTTTGGGCGTAAAGGCCGCGATTGGAATGACTTTGCTCGGCGTGTGGGGAAGCGCCTCGGCCGGGTTGTTCACCGTCGAGTCCACGTGTCCGCCCGCGAGGTTCTTCGCCACCGTTCCGCCGCCCCGGAAGGGGACGTAGGTGATGAGGCCCTTGAGCCCGTAGGCCTGGATCAGTAGGTTCGTGACGAGGCTGTCTTCCTGCATTGAGCCGGTTCCGCCCATCGTCCATTTGCCTTTTTTGGCCTTCACGGCCTTGAGCCACTGATCAACGTTGGTGATCCCGGATTTTTTGTTCACCCAAAGGAGGAACGTATCCATCGCGACGCGATAGATGGGGGTGAAGGACTTGTAGCTGACGGGGAGTTTCCGCAGGGCGGGGGTGGTGAAAAAGCTGTTCAGCGTCACGAGGATGACGTGGGGGTTGCCCTGCTTCGATTTCATGTAGAGCAACGCCTCGGCGCCCGAGCCGCCTTTTTTGTTGATCGGGACGAGGGGTTGGGGAGACCAGTTGTTCTTTGTCACGATCTTTTGCATGAGGCGGGCGATTTTGTCGGCGCCTCCACCCTTGCCGGCCATGATGACGAATTCAATGGGGCGGGTGGGTTTCCAGGCGGCCTGCGCGCTGGGCAGGCTCCAGGCGGCCGTTATAACGAGGGCCAGTGCAACGATCCAGAGATGGGTGAAGCGACGTGTCCAATTCCGCGAATTCATTTCAATTCCTCCGTGAGGGAGAGGGGGCCACTTTGGCTGGTCTTTAAACCAACGCGGTGGAGCCCAAGCGGTGATTGACAAACCGTTCTTCATGGGACCGCTCCGAAGAATGGTCCGGTATCCGGAGACGTATCGATCTCGGATAATTTAGTTCTTGATCGCGAAGCCACTAACTATTGTGAATGAAGGTAATATACCATGGTGACTATAAATTGATATTTATTTATATAAGAATTTAATACCAAGATATCTGATATGCGGGAGAGGGATGGCTTGCGATAGAATGGAAATTAGGGGGACGCGGTATGCAATATTCAGCATCGTCTATTTCGGATGAATCCATGGGATGGACCCATGGAGCGCCCGGATTTCATGGAAAACGCTCCCGAATTTGGTTGTTGTCCTGGGCGTTATCTGAAAAAGAGGTCCCCCCGCGATGAGCGCTTCCGCACTGCCCGAGGGGCTGGATGCCGGCGCCGCATCATTTGTAATCGCCTCCGCACCGATTCTCACGCTCATCGCTTTGATGCTGGGGCTTCGTTGGGGCGGTAGCCGGGCGGGGCCGGCCGGTCTTCTCGCCGCCATGGCGTTCGCGTGGGGCCGGTTCGGAGCAAGTGAAGAGGTTCTCCTGGCCGCCCTGGTGCGCGGTGTGCTTGCGAGCCTGCCGGTTCTCTACATCATTATCCCGGCTCTTTTATTGTTTCATGTCGCCGAGGCGGCGGGAGGTATTCGAAACATCGGCTGGAGCGTGTGGGAAATGACGCAGAACCACATTCTCCAGCTCATGATCCTGGCCTTCGGTTTCACCTCCTTTCTCCAGGGTGTCGCCGGTTTTGGAATCCCGGTCGCCGTCGTCGCCCCGCTTCTGGTGGGGATCGGCTATCCTCCGGTGGAGGCCGTGGCGGCCTCTCTCATCGGACACGCCTGGGCGGTCAGCATGGGAGACATGGCCAGCAGCTTTCAGGCGCTATTGTCGGTGACGGATTTGCCCCCGAACGAACTCGCCGTTTTGATTGCCTCCCTCCTCGGTTTGTCGGGGCTGGCGGCGGCTGTATCGATTGCGCACCTGCACGCCGGGTGGAGCGCGGTCGTGAGGTGGCCGCTGATCATTTTCTTCCTTGGCGGATTGACCAGCCTGGCCCAGTTCATTTTCGCCTGGCTGGGCCTGTGGATCATCGCCTCCTTCGGGGCGGGGATGTTCTGCCTCCTTGTCGGGTTCGGCCTCTCCCGGTTCGCCCGCTACAAGACTCCCTCCCGACCGGCTTTTTTTCCGCAAAAACCCGAGGAAGAGCGCGTTCGTCTGAAGCGCCCGCCGGCCGGCGATCGTCGCATGGGATTTCATCTGGCCTTTTCTCCGTATTACGGGTTGATCGTTATTGTCATGGCGACGACCTTTATTCCATTTGTCCAC
>JAVEPB010000053.1 GCA_030922375.1 bacterium
CCATCAGTCCAATTTATGTCACGGCTCATTTTGGGGCAACCGAATCCGGACCCAAAAGACCCTCCTCCGTCCCATGAGCGCACCGCCATTAATCCATGAGAAATTTTGGTGGTGCCGCTATGCCACCGTTTAAATATTTGCCGCAGGGTACTTCTCTTGAAATGTCCAGATCAAATTTTGGGGAACCATCAATTTGACCTCCGGAGGAACATTAGGAATGATTCTACTATCTGGGGCAGGTCATTTGCCTTGCTGCCCAGGATATAACTCAATGCGGATGACATGAACAAGAAAACAAGTTCTATTCTGATAATTGATGATTCTCCTGACATAATCCGTCTTCTTAGCGTGATTCTTTCGGATTCGTATAAAGTTATATCTGCTGGCAGCGGGCCTGATGGGCTTATGCTGGCCGTGTCAGAAAAGCCCGATCTGATCCTCTTGGATGTAATGATGCCCGGCATGGATGGATTTGAAGTGTGCACAAAGCTTCAATTGGAGCCAGGCACCCAAAATATTCCGGTTATTTTTTTAACGGCCTTGAATCACGAAGAGGATGAAATAAAAGGGTTTGAACTCGGCGCCGTTGACTTCATCCCCAAGCCAATAAGGGCGCCAATCGTTCAGGTCAGAGTAAAAACCCATTTAAGTCTCAAGAATTCCCGGGACACTTTTGAAAATCTTTCCATGAAAGACGGGCTGACTGGTGTCTTTAATCGGCGACATTTCAATGAACATCTGGATCAAGAGTTCAAGCGTGCCGCCCGCAACCACACCTCGCTGTCCCTTATTTTGGCGGATATCGATCATTTCAAGGATTATAATGATAACCTTGGCCACACTGCTGGCGATGATTGTCTCCGCCGCGTAGCTAAGGCATTACAAGATTGCCTGCAACGACCCGCAGATCTTCTCGCTCGCTACGGAGGGGAGGAGTTTGCTTGTATTCTTCCCGAAACTCCTAGTGAAGGAGCGATAAAAGTTGCTAATCGTTGGTTAGAAAATATAGTTTCGTTAAAAATTCAACACGATTTTTCTCGTGTATCGGATTATGTGTCTCTCAGTGTTGGGGTGGCTACATTGAAGGTAGGCAGCGCAGATTCCCCTCGGGATCTGATTGATTTGGCCGATAAATTTCTCTACAAAGCCAAGGAGGGGGGGCGCAATCAAGTTCAATCCTAGAACTGACCATCATTTTCCATACAGAACCGCTATTGCTCCAATAATGAATTTCCTAATGGTTAAAAGTTCAATGGAATAACTGTTTTAATTGCTCGTTTTTCAAACACCCAGTATGTAGAGCCGCGTTGCCGCCGGTTTAAATTTTGTCACGGAGAGCATCTCTTGAAAAACTACTTTCTCTGGCCTCTGATCGCGGCGGCCCTGGTTCTCTCCGGCCCACCCGGGGCCGGTGCCGCCACCCAGAGGGCCACCACCGCAACAGAGCACACCGGAGAGCGCCTCGTCCGGGAGAACCATTGCGCCACCTGCCACCAGATCGGCCCGGGCGCTCCGAAACCGCCCGCTCGCCCCGCCCTGAGACCCGGCCCCTCCCATGAATACACCGGCCGGCGGATACGACCCGATTGGCTCGTCTCCTACCTTTTAAAACCAAAAAAACTCCGCCCCGCCGTCAAATCACGCATGCCCGATTTTCGGCTCGCCTCCTGGGAGGCCGCCGCAATCGCCGCCTATTTCGGCGAGCACCGCCCGGAGTGGCCCCGCTCATCCACCGAGAAGGATAACGAGGCGGGCGTCGCCGGCGAAAAACCCGTCGAATTCGGCGCCCTTTTCCCCTCACTCAAAAGCGGAAGCCCGGCCGAGGGCAGAAAACTCTTCGTCATGTTCGAATGCGCCAAATGCCACGGCGACCCGGAAACGGGCTCACCGCCTCCCGAGGGCGCGGCCAAGGACTGGGGACCCGACCTAAAAGAAATGGCACGAAAGCTCACCCGCGCGGGAGTCGCCTCGGCCCTGTTCTATCCCCAGAAAATTCACCCTGGCACGAAGATGCCCGCCTTTTTCTACGACCATGGCGAGGCCCAGGATAAAAACGCGGCGGCCCAACTCTCGGACCTCACCGCCTATATCGAATCGCTGAAGGGGAGCGCCCCTTCCGCCACCGGGTCCTTCCGCGAACTCCGGGCCAAATTTCGCAACGCGACGCCCCTGTGGGGGGAGCGGCTCGTCTGGCAGTTCAACTGCGCGGGCTGCCACGCCGGCACCGGCTACGCCCCCCGAAAATCCAAACAAACCGCCGTCGCCCTCGGCTATCGGAACGCCCCCGCCCCTTATAGCCGGGAGATGCTGGTCTCCTGGTTGATGTCTCCCCAAACGATTCCCATGCACGAGCGGATGCACGCCATGGGCCGGATGCCGAACTTCGGATTCACCACCCGGGAAGCCGTACAAATCGCCGACTGGCTCTTTTCCTTCGACGGCCCCGGGGGGCGCGGCGGAGGCGGCATGATGATGATGGAGCGAATGAGAAAAAGAAGGCGGTAGGATAAGATGCGGCAGCGCCGAGGCCAGGAGTCTTCAGGACTCCCTCACCCCGGCCCTCTGCTATCCCGGAGGACCTCATGAACTCTGATTCGGCAAAGCCGAAGATACTCGTTATCGACGACTCGCGTACGAGCGTGCAGATCATGAAACTCGTGCTGGAGTCCGAATACGAACTGGCTATCGCCGGGAGCGGCGAGGAGGGCTTGAGTCTGCTGGTATCCTTCGAGCCCGACCTGGTGCTCCTCGACATTATCATGCCCGACATGGACGGCTATGAGGTGTGCCGGCGGATCAAGGCCTACTCCGCGACGCGGAACATTCCGGTCATCTTCATGACGGCGTTGGACGGCTCGGTGGACGAGGAAAAGGGTCTCCTCCTCGGAGCGATCGACTACATCACCAAGCCGTTTCGCGAGTCCATCTTCCGGGTCCGGATCAGGAACCACATCGACCTCAAGAAGTACCGCGACGAAATCGCCCGCCTCTCGGTCCAGGACGGTCTGACCGGCATATCGAACCGGCGGCGGTTCGATGAGTATCTCGAGCACGAATGGCTCCGCGCGGCACGGAACAAGGGGCCGATTTCGCTGGTTCTCTCGGACATCGATTTTTTCAAGAATTTTAACGACAACTACGGCCACACCTCGGGCGACGACTGCCTCTGCGCGGTGGCTCGGGCACTCTCTTCGAGCACGAAGCGGCCCGCCGACCTGGTGGCGCGCTACGGGGGCGAGGAGTTCGCCTGCGTGCTGCCCGAAACGGAGGGCGAGGGGGCTGTCGGTATTGCGAACCGGATGCGCGAACTGGTGGCCGGGCTCGGCATCTCGCACGCCCACTCGGATGTGGCCCCCCACGTGACGGTGAGCCTCGGCGTGGCGACACTGACCCCGGACAGGGGTGCCCGGGCGAGCGACCTGATCAATCTGGCGGACGAGTGCCTCTACAAAGCGAAGCGGGACGGGCGAAATCAGATTCACAACGCGGGGTTTTTCTAGCACCAGAGGTCATCTGTTTGCTCGATTCTTGGGATCCGAACCTCCTGGCGATTTTGTCGGCGGTGTTAATAGCAATAGCCCGTGTTTTTTATACCGCAGGACTCACCAAGATAACGCCCGCCATCTCGAACTGCATTCTGGCCCTGGTCAGCACCGCTGTCGCCCTGACGGCATACCTGCTCCAAGGGGGTGTTCCGGAATGGCCCATCGAGGGGCTGCTCTGGTTTATCTCGGCGGGCGTTTTCGGAACTTTCGTCGGGCGCTTCCTGTTCATGGTTTCCATCAAACTACTGGGCATGGCCCGATCCACGGTGATTGCACAGACGGTCTTGATTTGGTCGCCGGTGCCGGCGGTTGTTTTTCTGGGCGAGCGGATGACGCTTGCTATCGCTGCCGGAACCATCGCCATCATGTGCGGTTCAATATTGCTCGTTCTGGACAAAGGTGAGGCGAAACAAAAATTTCATCTGCGCTATTACCTCGTTCCGTTCGTGATGACCATGGCCTTCTCCCTCGCCCACATGAGCGTAAAAAAAGGGCTTCTCGAGATTCCCTCGCCTGCCTTGGGAATGCTCACGGCCAGCCTGACCGCCATTTTTCTAACGACCGGTTTTGTATTTCTGATCGAAGGGGTCAAATGGAAAGCGCTTGAGAAAAAACCGCTCATGGCCATCGCTATAGGTACGCTTCTCAACGGGTTCGCTTCGTTTTCCCTCTGGGGCGCGATGAAAAATGGCGACCTGGTCCAGGTGGTGCCGCTGAACCGCCTGTCTGTTCTTCTGGTGATTCTGTTCTCGTGGCTCTTTTTCAGAAAACAGGAACTCATCAACTTCCGTGTCGTCTTCGGGGGCTGTCTGGCCGTCCTCGGAGCGTTCGTGATCGTATCGGGAAGATGACCGGTCTTGATGACGGCACGCACGGGATCGATTTCACCCAAGGCCCAGAAGATAGTGAAATTTTTACCGAAAAAATTAATTAGACGGGCGAGTCGACTATTACAGGCAACCTATAACCCGAACGCCTTCGGATACACCACCCTTCCCTCTCCGCACCGAAGCGCACCTTCTTTCAGTTCAACCCCCATGAACGCATCGCCTGAAAAAGGGGCGCGGAAGTTCGCCATCCACTCCGCCCGAAAGCCGAACCGTGGGTAGTAGTCCGCGTGCCCCAGGACGACCACTGCCTCGATCCCCCTAACCCGGCAAGCCTCCAGCCCACTTCGGACCAGAGCGCTACCAACCCCTCGGCCTTGACACTCCGGCAGAACCGCCATCGGCGCGAGCGAAACGGCCTTCACCTTCCTCTCGTCAGCCGCGACCTCCAGGCACGAAAAAAGAATATGCCCCACTGCCCGGCCGTCCATGTCCGCGACAAGGGAGACCACCACCACGCCTTCCGAACGCAGGCGGGCGATCAACTCCGCCTCATCCGGTTGACCGAACGCGGTGCGGTTTATCTCGGAAACCGCCTCCCGATCCCTTTCGCTCTCCGGACGGATCGCCAGGTTTTTCACGAATTCTCTCCTATCCACGGAATGATGTTCCAACAGGGGCGCTTTCCCCGACTCCGCGCCGAGCACCAAAAATCTTGAAGAAGAAATCTCCTTCTAGGCCAGGCCTTCGATGACCGCCGTGGCGAGCTCGCTGCCGCGGTGGAGGAGATCGATCCGTAGATTCTCCTCGGGGGCGTGGGCGTTCGAGTCGGCGTTCGCGAAGGGGAACCAGAGCGAGGGGATGCCGAGATCGCGGGTGAAGTGAATATCCGGGACGCTGCCTCCGGAGTTGGGAAAGACAACGGGGGGCTCGCCCCGCGCGGCGACGGCCGAGAGGATTTTCTCGATGAGGGGATGGTCGGCGGGCGTCTTGCTCGGAGAGAAGGCGGCCTTCCGCTCCACCTCGATGTCACCGAAGCCCTCGGCGTCGAGGAGTTCACACAAATCCCCGAAAATCTGGTCCGGGTCCTGATCCACCACGAGGCGAAAATCGAGCTTCGCCCTGGCCCCGCCGGGCAAGACAGTCTTCACCCCCTCCTGGGAGTAGCCGCCCTGAAAACCGCAAATATTCAGGTTCGGCTGGACGAGGGTTCTCTCGTAGAAGGCTGCGGGCTCGGGTATCCGCCGCATTCCCTCCTCGCCGAGAGCAGCGGCGAGTTCCGAGGCCGGGTCGGGAATCTCGGCGAGCGCCTTCCGGTCGGCCTCGCCCACCGGGCGGACAGCTTCGTAGAATCCGGGCACGCGCACCCGGCTCCCCTCGTCCCGCAGGACGCGGACGGCCTCGATGAGCCGCCAGAACGGGCTCGCCACCGCCCCGCCGTAGATCCCGGAGTGGAGATCCTTGCCCGCGCCCCTCGAGATGAGTTCGACATACAATAGTCCGCGGCAGCCGAGCGTGATCGTCGGCCGGTCCGAGGGGTGGAGGGAACCGTCCGACGAGCATGCGATGTCCGCGCGGAGGAGATCGCGGTGCTCCGCCACGAACGCCCCCAAATTCGTCGAACCCATCTCCTCCTCGCCCTCAACCAGGAATTTGACGTTGATCGGAAGCGAGGCGCCGGTCTCACGATAGGCCTGGACCGCCTTGATCTGGGCGAAGTGCTGTCCCTTGTTGTCGGCGGCCCCGCGGGCGTAGATGCGCCCATCGCGGATGTCGGGCTCGAAGGGGGGCGAGGTCCAGCCCTCGGTGGCGTCCGCCGGCTGGACATCGTAGTGCCCGTAAACGAGAAGCGTCGCCGCCCCCTCGGGGCCCTTCACCTCGCCGAAGATGGCGGGGTGGCCGGCGGTGTCCATGATCCGGGTGTCGATGCCGGCCCGCTCCATCAGGGCGGCTAGGTGTTCGGCTCCCTCGCGGACGCGGTGGCCGGTCGTGGAGACGCAGGGAATTTTCAGATATTCGAGAAACTCGGCGAGATGCTCCTCCCGCCTGGAGCGGAGGTACTCGATGACGGTGGACATGATTCCTCCCCGGGAAATGGGTTAATTTGAGATAGCGTTGCCACATCGGATTTCGCTCATTATGCTCCCAGATGACCGCCATGAAAATCGCGGGGCCCGCCGGAAACGGACTGGCCCCGCCGGAGGAATATCGTTTGAGTTTCATCCCTGGGCACCCTGGGCGGGAAGATAGGCCTCGCCGTTGGAGAAGCGCCGGCCTCAGGAAAACGCTCCTCCTGATCACCCTGATGATCGCGGTGACGAGTTGCGTCCGGGCGCGGACGGCCGGGCTCCGGCCGCTCGAGTCTCCCACCTACGCCTTCGAGGAGGCATCCATCGACCTCCCCGGGGGGGAGCCGGGCGTCCGCCTCGACGGTTATTTCACCCGGCCGAAGGCGGAGGGGAGATTTCCCTGCGCGGTTCTCCTTCACGGCAAGGGCGGCTGGTGGCGGGCCTACCTCCGCTACGCGCGCGAGCTGGCCGGGCGGGGGATCGCCTCGCTCATCCTCGATTACTACTCGGGCCATTATGTCGATCTCGAGGGCCTCAGCGTCCCCTTCGAGCACCGGCGGAAACAGTTCGAGCTTCAGAACAGCGACATCCGCGCGGCGGCGGCGGCGTTTTCAAGGCGCCCGGTCTGCGCCGGGGGCCAGGTGGGGCTGATCGGCTTCTCCCTAGGGGCCGACAAGGCCTTCCGCACCGCGGCGGCCCAGCCCGGTATCAAGGCGGTGGTCGCCTATTATGGGCCTTACGACTATGTTTCCTTCATCCGCTACCGCATGAACGCGGTGCTCCTCGCGCTGGCGGGCGAGGAGGCCCTCCGATGGAAAAGCTATTTGGAGAAAAACAGCCCTCTCGCCATGGCCGGCAAGGTCGAGGCCAACGTGCTTTTGTTCCACGGCGTCGAGGACCGCACAATCCGGGCCGCGCAGTCCGTCCGGATGCTGACCGCGCTCAGGCGGCGGGGCGAGAAGAGCGCCCGGATGAAGCTCTACGAGGGGGCCGGGCACAATTTCGTTCTCAGGCGGGGCCTAAGCGCCGAACGGTCGGACTCCCTCCGGCTGACGATCGCCTTCCTCAGGGAGAATCTCTCTCCGAAAACCGGCCTCTGAGGATCTACCGCCGGGGGCACAATCGTTGTGGACACACCCATCGGCCGGAGACCGCCCGGCCAGATAGTTAGTATCCTTTCCTCCGCTAATAAGAGATAATTACTCATATAAGACCCGTGGGTTGACGGTCCATACTATTGGAGAAATGAATGCTCGATGAAGACGCCATCAAGGAGTTGTCGAATAAACACTACAATGGCACGATTATCGGCATCGAGCGGACCCACGAAACGCTCGCCCTTTTCCGGATTAAGACCGACTTTCCGGTTCCCGGCTACAAACCGGGCCAATACACCACCCTGGGCCTGGGCTACTGGGAGCCCCGCCACGAGGACGCCTCAAAGGAAGGGGAGCTGAACGATAAGAAAATCCGGCGGCTGGTGCGGCGGGCCTACTCGGTCTCGCACCCGGTCGCGGACGAGACCGGCGATCTCTACAAACCCGCGATGATCGATTATCTCGAATTCTACATCGTCATGGTCATCGGCAAGGAGGGCCGGCCGGTTCCCGGCCTGACGCCGAGGCTTTTTCTCAAGAACGAGGGCGACCGAATCAACGTCGGCCACAAGTTCACGGGCGAGTACACCCTCGATTGCATGGGGGACATCCGGGACAGCGCCGGCGGCCTAGCCGTTTTCGCGGGAACGGGAACCGGAGAGGGCCCCCACAATCGGATGATCTGGGAGCTTCTCTCCACCGGTTACAAGGGCAAGATCGCCTCGATCATCATCGTCCGCTACAAGAATGACCTCGCCTACGAGGAAAAATACCGTATGCTCGAAAAAAAACACCCGAATTTCTCCTACCACGCCCTGACGACGCGCGAGGCCGACACCCTTCACAACAAGGTCTACGTACAGGACTACATCGAGTCCGGCGCGCTCGAGAAGAAGATCGGCCGCAAGATGGACCCCTCCGATACCCATATTTTCCTCTGCGGAAACCCCAAGATGCTCGGCATCCCCAAGGTGCGGGAGGGCAAGAAGATCTGGCCGGAGGGAAAAATGGGCGTCATCCAACTCATGGAAAACCGAGGCTTCGTCATGGACTACGGCCGGACGAAGGGAAACATCCACTACGAAAAGTACTGGTAGCGGCCCGCGGGCCGCGCCATCCTCACCCTTCGGAGGAAAGATGTCCCACCTGCTCTGCGAGGAAGACGCCGGAATCGTCACCCTCATCCTGAATCGTCCCGGCGTGCGAAACGCCATCGACGATGAAATAATGCGGCTTCTCTCGGAGCGAATCGGCCAACTGGCCGGGGATGACTCCCTGCGCGCGGTGCTGATCACGGGGGCGGGAGACGAGGCCTTCTGCGCGGGGGGCGACCTCAAATGGCTCCAGAGCTTCGAGGGGGCCGAGGCGGGCGAAGCGATGAGCCGCCGGATGCAGGACATCCTCGCCCGCCTGGCGAATCTTCCGGTTCCGGTTATCGGGGTCCTGAACGGCTACGCCCTCGGCGGCGGCACCGAGATCGCCCTCTCATGCGACCTGCGCGTGATGGAGGAGAGCGCCTGCCTGAGCTTCAAACAGGCCCGTGTGGGCCTCATGCCCGGCTGGGGCGGGGGCGTCCGACTCCTCCGCCTCGCCGGCCACGCCCGGGCGATGGAGCTTCTAACCACCTGCCGCGATCTGCCCGCCCGCGAGGCGCTCGCGATCGGGGTGGCCAACGTCATCGCACCCGACGGCGAAGGGCTCGCCGAGGGCCGGCGCATCGCTCGCGAGATCGTCCGTGCGGCGCCGCTTTCCGTCCGCTCGATCAAAAGGCTGATGATCGAAGCCGCGGAAAAACCGATGACCGAGGCGGCGGACCTCGAAGCGAGATTATTCAGCCGGATCTGGACCTCGGAGGACCACGACGAGGCGGTGAGGGCTTTTTTCGAAAAGCGCGAGCCGAATTTCAAGGGCCGTTAAAACGGAAAGGAACCGTGCCGTGCCCGAAGGCGACAAGCGAAAACGCTTCGTGACCCACTCGGACCTGCCCATCAAGTCCCTCTACGGGCCCGGCGACGTTTCCCCGGCCACCGGGGAAGAGGAGCCCGGCGAGTATCCTTTCACCCGGGGCATTCATCCCGAGATGTACCGCCGCCGCCTCTGGACGATGCGCCAGTACTCGGGCTTCGGCACCGCCGAGGAGACCAACCGGCGCTACCGTTTTTTGCTCGATCAGGGCGGCGCCGGCCTCTCGGTGGCGCTCGACCTTCCCACCCAGATCGGGATCGACAGCGACGACGAGCGCGCCGCGGGCGAGGTCGGTAAGGTGGGCGTCGCCATCGACACCCTCGCCGACATGGAAACCCTGTTCGAGGGAATCCCCCTCGGCGAAATCAGCACCTCGTTCACCATCAACTCGACGGCGGCAATCCTCTATGCGATGTACATCGCTGTCGCGCGAAAACAAGACGTCCCCACCGGGGAGGTCACCGGGACCATCCAAAACGACATCCTCAAGGAGTACGTCTCCCGGGGGACCTGGATTTTTCCACCCGAGCCCTCCCTGCGCCTCATCGTGGACACCATCGAATACGGCGCCGCCCACACGCCCCGCTTCAACACCATCAGCGCCGCCGGCGCCCATTTTCGCGACGCCGGGTCCACCGCCATCCAGGAGGGCGGCTTCACCCTC
>JAVEPB010000054.1 GCA_030922375.1 bacterium
TCCCAGTTGAAGGCGACATAGTTAATCCGTCCGCCCAGGATGCCCGCGAACATGACTCGAAGGCCGAAATCCATGATTTCGTCGGATGAAATCGGGAGCTTTTTGCGCTCGGCTTCCTTTCCGGCCAGCCACACCCCCACCAATACGGCCGTCACGTACATCAACCCGTACCAACGAAGCGCGAACGGACCGATCTGAAAAATGATGGGGCTCACCGAAGACCTCGATTTTCAAAACAACTACTATGAAAATACCTCTCTCGGGGACCAAAGAAAATGCCCCATCGCAAGAAGGGGCATTATCCTCGGGCCCGGCACAAACCTCAATATTACGCCGCGCTAAATTTCCCTGATTTATCAACCGCCGTGGCGGTAGACCTCGCTTTTCGGATAATAATCCTTCCAGCCGAACCAAAACGATTGTGTGCTGGGGATCATGTTGAGCTTCTTGCCTTTCAGGGGCCCCTCCATCGCCTTTCCGGTCAGCAGGGCCCACCGGCTTCCGGTCTCGCGGTCCCGCATGAGGCTGCATCCCGCCGCGGCCTTTTTCGCGCCCTTCTTCCCTTCGGCGTCAAAGGTTAAAACCCTGCCCTCCAGCCGGCGCTCGAACACGACACTCGACTTGGCCGATTCGCAATAGGAAACCAAAAGATCCTTGCCGGCGAATACATCGTTCACCACCCCGGCGCGGTTCAGATCGGCGAACGGGTAGACTTTCGCCTTCTTGGGTCCGCCGCCCGAGCCCAGCGCGACGCCAACGAGAAAGGTCTTCGGATGGAGCCGGTTGTCACGGAATTTCTGGGGTATCACCCCCGCCTGGGAACTGTAGTAGTAGCCCTCGTAGGGGTCCCGGCTCGAGCTGAACAATCTGCCGAAGCGCCCCGTATTTTTTTTCAGGACGCGGGTGCCGGGAAACAAACGCTTCCATTCGCCATAGGTCATCATCGCCGAGGGCAGCGAAACCAGGCGTTTTCCCTTCAGGGGGCCGATCAGCCCCTCGCCCAACAGGTGGCTCCAAAGCGTGTCCGTCTGGCGGTCGTACATGATCAAAACGTTTTTCCAGAGCTTCCCGGAAACCCCTATCGAAAGCTCCCTTCCCTCCAGCACACGGTCATACACGATGGCCGTATAGCAAAGCGGTCACCAAGTGACGGCAATCTTCCGCCCTCCCACCACGTCATTGACAATTTCATGGGAACTGAGCTGAGGAACCGAATAAGCCCGGCGGTCACCGTTAATATCCACCCCGATGACCATCTCGCCGGGGGTCATGAATTTGTCGGCCTCCTCGGCCGAGGCGAATTTCGGGTCGTCGATCGAGGGAATTCCGTCTTTGGGCAAAAGGGTCCGAATTTCCTCCTCGGGACCGGCCATAACCGGGCCCACCACGGCGACTACCGCGAAAACCAGCGCCAACGATACGATTCCTGCATACCGGCTCATCGAGAAACTCCTTTCGATGTTGGCGGCGGCTGCTTCCCTTCAACCACTGCGATGAAATCTCCCCTCTCCAAGAAGAAAATGGCTTTATTTCGCCCGAATGCTCCGAAGGACCATGAAGAAAGTCCGCTCGCCCTGAATCGTGCCTCGGCCCATGCGGGCCAGCACGTTCGACCCGGCCGGAATCTTGCGCAGGACGCCCTCGAACTCATCGAGGCTCCCTATCTTGACGCGGACCGGAGCCGTCCGATTCCCCGGTGCGCGGTAGGTGAATTCCCGAATCACCATC
>JAVEPB010000055.1 GCA_030922375.1 bacterium
CGAAAGAGTATCGAAAATCCGCTGCTTCAGCATGGACCGACGTGAGGGGGGCACGTCAGGTGAATACACTGGGCCATTTCCCTGGTAATTCATCGGTTTTCCCCGTTTCCTTGTCCCGATTTAGGAGTTCTTTCCTGAAACCACTTTCGCATCCGGCTTATTTGGGGATACCGGCCTCAAAATACGAAAATTCCCTGTCATTTCCAAACAGGTAATTTTGCGGAGAATGTTTTGGCACTAACTGAAAGTGCATTTAAACCATCTCACCCAACTCTCTCAGGCAATCAAAATCTCCGATTTTCCGGTAGCCGGGTGGGGGACATCTCGGAATCCCCGAGCCCTCTCGATTGGTATTTCAGAGCCTTACCAGTCGAACCCTGAGGAATTTAATTGGAGAGAGCGGGTTAAACTACAGTTTTCTTGAGTCATAATGTCTCAAAATCCCCGCCCTATTTCGCACCCGAAAAAGGGTGCTCGTCATAAATCATTGAATAATGATTCTTAATTTGATTGCGCCCTTCTACCCGTCAAGGCACCTAAATTGCTTCTATATCAACTGGGAGGGTTTATTGTGTCGGGTCAAAAAACCCCTACTTTCTCCGGGCGGGGTACGAAAGATCGGGGAAAGAAAGCTGTGGGCCATTGGGACGAAACCCTTTCGGGATTTTCGGGGGACTCTCATTTTCAGGCAGCCTGTAAAAATTGTGGGCGGATGATTCCACGCTCGGCCGCTAATTGCCCTCATTGCGGCAGGAGCGCTCCTACAGGATCACGCACGCTCGTTTATTGGATAGGTGGAATGATCGCAATGTTCGCGGTCGTTTTAGTTTTGACCGCGCTATTTACTACCCTGGCAAAATAGGGCGCCGAAAAGAGATCAAAATCGGGCCTCGCAGTCCCCGCCGGCAGGGAGATTTCTCCACCGACCTGGGCCACCGGGGGGAAAGTCCGAATTGAGCGGACATGGGAGAAGGGAAAGCTCCTCATAGTAGAGATATCGCTCAACACCGAGGCAAGGGGTATCCAGATGGACGCTGTGGTCCATTGTTGGGCGTTCGATAAGGCGGGCCGTTTCGATATGGAGGGTATCGCCCGTTTTCATGGGCCCATTCCCGAGTTTCAAAGGCGGACGGCGAGGGCGGTGATATTACGGTATGGCCGTTCTGCCGACCGGATAGAATGCAAATGGGTCAAATAGCGCCTGAGGCGGCGAATTCCCGGGAAGGCGCTTTTTGGGGCAACAGACCCTCAGGCAAGAGAGAGGCCCGCTGCGATTTCTCGGAATATTCCGGCTCCGTTTTTTTGGCCGTTCCCCTTGACCACTGGTAAAACCGGATATTTTTAGGATTTTCGCTATTCAATTAAAAAAATATTTCCCTGTAAATTTGGGACGCCTAATAGTGCGGCTCGATGCAGACGGCAGCCCCGCCAGTCATAGCCCCCCTTATCCCGACCAACCCAACGAAACCAATGAAGCGGCGGCAAATTGCCGGTTAGTGGAATGTGGCGGAGACCGCCGCTGCCGCTTCCGGGTATAATTCCGCCCACCCTTACTCAGCCTTGTCTTATAAATCAAAGGAGAACGACGATGCCAAAAAGTATTGAGTGTGTGGACTGGCCCGACAGGCTCGATGTGTGGACTCCTTATTCAATGGCGGTCAAGGCGAGCGGCGGAACGCCTGTATTTTTCGCGGGAGTCACGGCCGCCCCGCCCTATCACCATCACCCTCACCGACCCGAGGAGTTCGACACCCTGCCCGGCGACCTTCCGAGCCAGACGCGCATGGCCCTCGAGAATATGAAGAAAAGTCTCGAGGCTGTGGGAGCCACCTTCCGGGACATTGTATTCTTCCAGTTCTTCTCGACAACGATGGAAGGGGCCGCCGAGGCCGGCGCTATCCGGCGCGAGTTTTTTGGCGACCACCGCACCGCCACTACCACGCTGCAGGTCGTGCGCCTAGCCACCGATCCGAGGTGCCTGGTGGAGGTCAACGCGATAGCGATAGTGGATTGAGGCGAAGTGGTCCGGGCGTTCGGGCGGCCTATCCCCCGCCAAGTGGCCTCCGGCCCTCGGGTTCGACTCGCCCGGGCCGGTGATTTATCATGCGCTCCGAATGAATATTTTTGGCCCCCTTTATTTCGCCGGGGTTCCCCCGCTTTGATTCAAGGAGAGGATTTTCGATGAACTGGACCGAGCGGCGCGAGCGTTTCCGCGCCATTCTGGAGGGCGGGCGGTGCGTCCACCCGGGGTCGGTTTTCGATCCGATCTCGGCGCGCATCGCCGAGGACCTCGGCTTCGAGATCGGCATGTTCGCCGGCTCGACGGCCTCGCTGACGGTTCTCGGAGCGCCCGACGTGATCATGCTGACGCTCACCGAGTTCGCCGCCCAGGCCTACCGCATCTGCCGGGCCGGAAACCTCGCCTTGATGGTGGATGCCGATCACGGCTACGGCAACGCGCTCAACGTCATGCGGACCGTCGAGGAACTCGAATCGGCGGGGGTTTCGGGCCTGAGTATCGAGGACACCGATCTTCCCCGGCCCTACGGCCCGGGTGGCGCGGACCGTCTCATCTCCATCGAGGAAGGCGCCGGAAAAATGCAGGCGGCCCTCGAGGGGCGGCAGGACCCCTCCCTGGTGATCGCCGGGAGGACCAGCGCCCCCCGCCTTACCGATACCGACGACACGATCGCCCGGATCACGGCCTACGAAAAGGCCGGGGTGGACGCGATTTTTCTCGTAGGAGTCAAAACCACCGAGCAACTCGAAGCCCTCTCGGCGGCGGTCAGCCTTCCGCTCATCCTGGGAGGCGGCGCATCGGACCTCGGAGATCTGGACTATCTGGCCACCCGGGACGTCCGCATCGCCCTCCAGGGCCACCAGCCGATCATGGCGGCAATCCAGGCGGTGCATGCCACCCTCAAGGCGCTCAAAGAGGGCGCCGCGCCTGGCGATCTCGAAAACCTCCCCCCGGCCGAGCTGATAAAACAGGTCACGCGGGGGGCCGATATTCAGCGCTGGACGAGGGATTTTCTGGGCGGAGCCTAGCGGCGCGCGGCCTCAGTCCCATTTCCTGCCGGGCATGTGGTTAAAAATGCTGCTCGTGAGGCCACCGTCGATATCCAGCCGGGCGGCTGTGATGTAGTCGGCCTCCTCCGAAAGGAGGAAAAGTATCCCGTTCGCTATATCCTCGGGCTGGCCCACGCGGCCGACCGGGGTGACCTCGCTCCGGGCCTTCTTAATCTCGGGATCCTGAAGATAAGCTGTCAGGGGGGTTTCGGTGTGCCCCGGGCAGATGACGTTCGCGCGTATTTTCTTCCTCGCCCACTCGATCGCGAAATGCTGTGTCAGCATGATGATTCCGGCCTTGACGGTGCTGTAGGCCCCCGACATCCCGTAGGGCTGGACCCCCGCGTTTGACGAAAGGTTCACTATCGAGCCCGGCCTCTCGTTTTCGATGGCCCATCTGCCGAAAGCCTGGCACATCAGAAACATTCCCGTCAGACCGATATCGACCACGAGCTTCCAACTTTCGAGTTCGAGATCAAGCAGCGGAGCCGGGTCCATCTTGATCGCGCAGTTCACCAGGTGATCGGCCGAGCCGAACTCGCCTACCGCCCGCTCGACCGCCCCCCGGCAGGATTCCGGATCGGTCACGTCAAGTCTTTGAAACGCCGCTTGGACCCCGATTTGCAATGCAAGCTTCGCGCCGAGTTCCTCGTTGACATCTCCGATGATGACGCAGCCGCCCTCGGCCGCGTAAAATTCACTGGTTTTCGCTCCGATTCCGCGCGCGCCGCCCGCGACGATGCAGGTCTTACCGTCGAACCGCCCCATGATTCCGCCTCCCCTCTAGCTCGCGTCGTAGTCTAACTCGCGTCGTAGTCGATCTTCTTGCCGCCCCAGTTCCTGCCCGGAACGTGGATCATCTTGCTCTCCCCGTGCCCCCCGTCAATCGGCAGATTCGCGGCAGTGATATAGCGCGCGCGCTCGGAAAGCAAAAAGACGCAGCCCTCAGCGATTTCCTCGGGCTTGCCCACCCGCCCCATCGGGACGACCGCCGCGCGGCCAGCGGCAATCTCAGGGTCTTGGAACATGGCCTCCGTCATCGGGGTGCGCACCTGGCCCGGAGAAACGGTGTTCGCGCGGATGCCGTGGGAGGCCCACTCCACCCCGAAAAGCTTACTGAGCATGATCGCCCCTGCCTTGCAAACGGAGTAGGCCCCCGCCAGCGGATAGGTCTGCATCCCGCCGACCGAGGATATGAAAACGATGGAGCCGCCGCCCTTGTCGATCATGGTCCGGCCGACCGCCTGGGCGCACAGAAAATAACCCTTGAGACCGACGTTCATCACCATGTCCCAGTCCTCCTCGGGCAACTCCTCGAGTCTGCCGGGGACAAGTTTGATCGCACCGCATACGAGGCCGTCGATGGTCCCGAACGCTTTCACCGTCTCATCGGCCATGCGGGCGGCGTCGGCTTTCCTCGAGGTGTCCATCTCGATGAGGATCGCTTCCCTCCCCTCGGCCTTCACCATTTCGGCGGTCTCGGCCCCCCCTCCGGGATCGAGATCGGCCACGGCGACATCGGCTCCCTCACGCGCGGCGAGGACACAGGTGGCCCGGCCGATGCCGCTTCCGCCTCCTGTAACGATAATTTTCTTCCCTTCGAGCATCATTTCCGGGTCTCCCTTGTGGCCGCCCGCCGGGGCCGGTGGCGGATTACCGCCTCCCCCCATGGGGGGCAGCGGATTATCTCGATAAATTCGATCCGTCGATTGGTGAACAGGAGTCAGTTTATGCGATGAGACTGAAGATGAGAAGACGCTTTAAGAAGAGCACCAAGGCTGGGGGGGGGAGAACTCCAGGGCTGGAGCCTTCATCATTTAGCGCATTTCATCCTATAGGCCAGACGAGGGCCGGCGAGAAGGCGGGGCCGCGTCTTCAGGAAATCTGAAGCTGCTCGTTGGCCCCCCGGAGTTTGGCGGAGAGTTGCTGAGTGATGTTCCGGAGCACTTTATAGGCAAGAAGGGGGGCCCGCGAGGCCAACATTTTGGTGGGGATGGAAAAGAGGACCGACTCCTCCACCGTTACGGCGGATGCGGTCCGGGGAATGTTCTCGAGGAGGGCCATCTCACCGAAAATCTCGCCCGGATCGAGACGCGCTACCTCGGTATCACTTTCATGGCTCCGCACAACGATGGAAACCTCACCCGACACAAGCATGTAGAAATGACTCGCCGGCTCCCCCTGGTTGAAAATTCTCTGGCCTCCGATATAGGTTTTTTGCTTGCAGGAACTCAGAAAACCCCTGACCTCCTCTTCTTCCATCTCGGAGAAGAAAGAATAATTCTTCTGAAGCTTGCCGATCAGCCGCCGCAATGCAGGCGGGATGAGTGGCTTGACATTCAATCTACGGGCCACCGGGGCTTCTTTTCTCGCCAGATTATTCATTGGAATCTCTCCCGCCGGTCATTTCCCATCCAAAAATCATCCCGGACACGGCGAATAGCTGTTTTCCCGAGGCCACTCATTCAACCACCACACGAAAAACCGGCCACTCCCGCACGCCCTTCAATTCAAAGGCAGGAGCGAAAAACACCTTAATTATCTTTTCGGATTGCACCAGACACGGTCAAGGAATGTTTAAACCCATTAATAAAAAATCCATAAATTGCACAACGGGTTTTTTTAATAATCTGCGAAAAATATCACAAAATATTAAAAAAAATTCGTTCACTCCGGGGATTGAGGGAATGAGAAAAAGAAAAAACATCGAGCGGCCGGATTTTGAAGTGCAGTTCATTTCACCGTTTGGCGCCTATTGATGCAGAACCGTAGCGGCGCAGAGATACCCCCGAACGGAGCGTCACGCGGAACGGAGGGTTCCGCCGGACGAAAAAACTAACTGCCTTTTGTGGGAATCTGGCCCGTTTTTGCTTGAAGGGTTTTGAGTATTTTCTCGGCCTGGGGAAATTGGGGGCGAAGGACAAGGGCTCGTCTGAGCGAACCGATGGACTGGGTGTAATCTCCGCCCTCGGCGAGAGCAATCGCCATGTTGAAGTAGATGACGGCATCGTCCGGGGCGATGATGGTGGCCTTTCTGTAGTTTTCGACGGCTTCCTTGAATTTTTTCTGGCGGCGGAAGGCGAGCCCCAGCCTGTTGAAATAGTGAACGTTATTGGGGTCTTCTTCGAGTGCGAAAGCGAATTCGGCCTCGGCCAGATCCGCACGGCCCACCTCCATGAAAAATTCGGCGGCCAACGCGCTTCGGGCAGCCGCGTCGGGCTCGGACTCGAGCGCCTTGTGAAGAGCGATTTGGGCGGCGTCCTCGTCTCCGTGATCGAGAAGATGCTTGGTCATCTTGAACTGACGATCCCGGTTTTGAGGGCTGATCTCGACGGCCTTTTGAAGGAGTTCGAACGCTTCTTCGGTCTTGCCCTCTTTCTCGAGAATATTAGCTACTCCTTCATAGCCCTTGGCGCAGTCGTCGTCGATTTCGGTAGCCTTCTGGTAGCTTTCCTTCGCGCGCTCGTCGTTGCCGATTTCCTCGAAAAGTCCACCCGACTCCACCCATACCCGGGTCATCTTTGGCTGTAGCTCCTGCGCGGTGGTCAACTCCGCCTCGGCCTCCTCTCCCTCGCCGATGTCGATCAGAGCGCCGGCCCGGGCCAGATGCACGGAAGGCTCGAGGAAATCTGCTCTGTCCTTGAGTATGTCATCGACGGTGCCATTGAGGTCCTGCTGGTTCAGGGGCTTGATTAGATGGCCGTCGAGGTCATAGTCAACCGCTTCGGCATGATCGTCCGCTCCCATCTGGCCCTGGTTGCTGATCATGACAAAGGGAATGTTGGCGGTAATCGGGTTTTTACGAAGCCCGCTGAGGAATTCGGTTCCGTTCGTATGCGGGAGGCCCCAATCGCAAATGATAAAATCGACCGGATATTGGTCGAGAAACTCTTTGCCCTCCTGGGCATTTGAGACGCCCTGAACGGTACGGGCGCCGCCCTGCTTAAGCATCGCCACAATGGTGCGGCGAAGCTCCCCTTGGGGCTCTATCACCAACATCCGGCAATCGGCGTCAACCATTTGAAATCCTTCATGAAACCAGTATTTCCAGATATTTGGATAATAGCACAAAAATTCAGCGGTGGAGACCCCTCTCCGAAAAATCTCCAGAGAGGGCGCGGAAATCAGTTATACCGATAAATAGTTGTTTTGAAAACCATTACGAACGCACTCGGGTCAGGAAATGTGGATATGAGAGTTGGTCTCGCGCAGCTTTTCGGACATCTGACGGGCGATGTTGATCACCACCTTCAAGGCGAGGCTGGGAATCATGGTGCTGATGCTCTCGGCGGGAAGCGAGAACAGCATCGCCCGCGAGATCACGGTCGCCGTAGCGGTCCGCGGTATGTGCTCGAGAAGTGCCATTTCACCGAAAATCTGGCCCGCCCGGATACGGGCGACTTCAACCCCGCCGATTGTAATGGCGATCTCGCCGGAGAGCACCAGATAAAACCGATCGGCGACATCCCCTTCGGAGAATATTCGATGCCCATCCTCGAAGGATATCTTGTTGCACACACCGAGCAATTCGGTCACTTCCTCGTCCTGCATTTCCGAGAAAAACGAGTAATTCATCTGGAGTTGTTCGATAAGATGCTTGAGATCAGCGATATGGGCATGATCGGCGCCCGAGACCTCCTCTTTTTTTTCGATTCGATTGGCGTCCTGCAAAGTGTCGTTCATTGCTGCATCTCTCGCTGAGCGGCCACCCGAAATAGGTGGGAAGAAGACTGCGTGGACTCATCATGCATGCCGAACCTTGCGGCGTGGTCTGGATATGGCTGAGTGACCGAGCCGCTTCACAGAGCCTGAGATCTGGCTGGAGAAGGCGGGGTTGCCTTCCTCATCGCTAAAATTCCCACCTTCAATACGAACCGATGCAAGGACTAGCGATCCTATCCTTCGAATTATTTTTACAGAATTTAACGGGGACATCCAACCGGTATTTAGTTAAAAATATAATAATATATATAATAATACAAATTTATGGGCGGAGATATCACTCATCAGTGAAATATTATCGGTTTTATTCCAGTAGACGCCAGCGCCCATGGCCTGCGCCTCCGGCACAGCGATATGAAAGAGCGGTGACCGGCACAGACTGTGGAGATCAATTCCCAAGGGATAAATATGCGAGTCAGAAACTGCAAGAAAAATTCGCATGAAATAGGGAGAGATAGATGAAAAAAACTGCCCGCCCGGGACACCTATCTCATATCAAGGAAAAACCTATCAACATGATGAGAGGCAAACCTCGGGCGGGGATTAAGAATCATTCAATAACAATATTTCCCACTAATCCTCCCTATTGAATCTTATAAAAAACCGCCCAGAGACCGCGCATCACACCTGGGGCAGCTCCTAACTGGCTGTTCGGCGGGGCAATCTCCAGGCGGCCATATGCGAATCTGGAAAACCTCCTTATGCACAATGTAGGACTCTCCTCCTGCATCTGCCATAGAGAATGATTTTTTTAAGGTCGTCCGGGTGCTCAATATTCACTTCAATTAGTGAACATCCCCGGGCCACCTGAATTTTATGAATCAGGAATGTCCACAAAAAAAAGGGGGTACGGAATATCCGCACCCCCTTTAAAATCCAGTTAACGGCCGGAGAACTTTCGACGAAAGGGTTGTGGCCTACTTGGGAGCGTAGGCAAGCGGAGCCATCGCCTCGATGTCACTCACAACATCGATAATAACGGGCCTATCAGCCTCGAATGCCTGCTGAAGAGCACTTTTGAGATCTCTCGGTTTTTCGACCCGGATTCCGAGAGCACCCATGGTTTCGGCAATTTCGGCGAAATTGACTTTATTGAGCACCCACATCTCCCGTGCCTGCTCTGTCTGCTTTCCTCCGTAGGCAACATCGAAGCCTCTTTTCGATTGATTGCCGGCGCCATTGTTGTTGACAAGTGTAACGGCATTAATTTTCCAACGTACCGCAGTTTCAATTTCGCTTAGATGATACCAAAACCCCGAATCGCCCGTGTATGTAAATACAGGTCTATCTGGAAGTGCACACTTCGCGCCGAGGCCGGCCGAAAACGCCCAACCCAGGTGGCCTGCGCTACGAGCGTAGCTCTGGCCCGGATCTGTTAAATCGAACATTCCCCCCATCCACATTCCCGAGTGACCGGTATCAGCCAACACCATCGCGTCCGAAGGAAGATTTTTACTGAGTTCACTACAAATGCGCTCGGGGCGCATGGGCGACCCCTCGGAAGTTAAAAGCGGCTCAAACTCCTCACGCCATTCGTTAACGGCGGCTTGGGCCCGATCGACCCATCCCTTGCGCGAGACAGCGGTTGCACCGTCCGCAACATCAGTAAGCTTTTGCAGGGAAACCTTTGCATCGCCATTGATAGACGCCTTAAGAGGATAATTTCGTCCAAGGGCCTCTGGGTTGATATCGAGTTGGATCGCGGGGGTTCCAATAGGCGGAACCATCCAGAAATGAGTGGTCATCCCTCCGGTTTCCGTTCCTACGAAAAATACGAGATCGGCCTCGCTCACGATTCGATTGGCGCTAATCCGCGAATAGGTGCCTACCACACCTATCGACAGGGGATGATTGCCTGTAATGGTGTCTTTGCCGTTAAGAGTGGTGGCTACAGGAATTTGGAGTTTTTCGGCAAGGGCAACAAGCTCCGCACCCGCACCAGAAGCACGGACACCGCCACCGGCAACAATTACGGGTTTTTTAGCCTCCCCGAGAATTCGTGCGGCCGCCTGGACTCGCTTTATTTCGGGTTCCGGCCTTAAGGGGGGCAAATGAGCGAAGTCCTCCTCGACATAGACCTCCATATCGGCCTCCTCGCGGTCAATCTGCCCTTCGTTCCCCTGGAACTGAAGGTGAACTGGCCCCGGCGTACCCGATGTAGCAACTCTAAAGGCCTGGCGGACCATGTCGGGAAAACGGGAGACATCGTCGATTGTCCCGTTGAACTTCGTCACCGGTTCGAAAGCGGGCACATCGTCAATCTCCTGATAAACCTGGCGGAATTTTGTCCGAGGGACCCGGCCGCCAGTTAAGGCAATCACAGGAGATTTGGCGAGGTAGGCATCTCTAAGGCCCGCGGCCAGGTTAAACGCCCCGATCACCTGAGCCATGCAAACAGCTGGCCGCCTCGCAGCCCGCGCGTAACCGTCAGCCATGTAGGCAGCCGATTTTTCTCCGTG
>JAVEPB010000056.1 GCA_030922375.1 bacterium
GTTGCCGTCGTGGATGTCGCCGTGATACTCGCGGGCGTGGTGAATCTGCTCGATGCCGGTGGCCAGGGCGTTCAGGAGGTGAAGCGCCTCGAAGGGCCGAAGCCGCTTTCCGGGCTGGGCGGCGATGAAATCCGAAAGAAGATGGCCCTCGACCAGATCGCTGAGGAGAAACGTGATCTTCGCCCTCCGGAAGGTGAAGGTGTCCGAATGGTGGTACTGGATGACCACGGGGCAGTGCCGGAGCCGGTGCAGCTTGGTCGCGTAGAAGCGAACCGCCTTGTCCTTGAAGTTGCGCTCCGGATAGAAGAGTTTCATGGCGCGCCTGATCCCCGTCGCCCGCTCCATGACGCGGTAGACCTCGCCCTCCCATCCCGAGCCGAGCAGGCCCTCGACGAAATATTTTCCCGCGAGGACGCGCCCCGGACTCAGATCGAACGCATCGATTCGAGGAAGAGCGTTGACCATCGCACCAGCCTTTTTGTAACCGGTCTTTATTATGTATAGAACAGGTGCATTGTAGTCCGATACCGGGCCGGGCGAAACAGCGCCGCGGCAATTGAACTCGCGGCAGATTTACTTCGCGGCCAAGCACCCCGCGGCCAATCGAACCGCCGCTCATTCATTCTCCGGCGGGAGAACACCCAGGGGGTGAAGCTCAAGGAGCGTCTCCCCCGCTGCGATCTGCGCCCCCGCCTCGACATGGACCCTCCCCACCCGGGCGGGCGCGGCGGCGCGGACGGCGTGCTCCATCTTCATGGCCTCGGCGATGAGGAGGACCTGCCCGGCCTCGACGGAATCCCCCTCCGAGACGCGGACCTCGAGGACCCTGCCCGGAAGCTCGGCCCGGACGGGGCCGAAGTCTCCCGCGCCCGCCACGCGCGCCCCGCCCGCTCCGGCGCCCTCCCCGTCCTCGAGCGGGAACGCCGCCAGGCGGCCCCCGATCACCACCTCGGCTTTTCCGTCCCTGACCTCGACGGCGGCGTAGACCTCTCGCCCCTCGCGGCCCTCGCTGGCCTCACTGCCCTTGCGGGCCGTGACCTCGAACGTGATGAGCCCATCCTCCCAGGCGAGGAGGCGGACGGAATACTCCCGCTCCCCGATGTGAACCGCGTAGCCGCCCGGTCCCGGGGAGACCTCGGCCTCCCAGCCCTCGAAAATCACCCGGGTCATGCCGCCCCTCCCGGTATCCAGCCGCCGGGGCGGCTCCAGGGATCGGGGCGCCTTTCGCCCTCGCCGGGGCGGCCCGCCCTTGGGGGGCTCATCGCGGAAAGATGGACCCCGAGCGCGGCGGCGATTCGCGCGTCCTCCATCCCTTCCCCCGAAATTTCGCCGGAGAGCTCGCCGCCCCGCCGCTCGATGAAATCCGTCGCCAGCTCTCCCGAGCGGAACGTGGGGTGCCCGGCCACGGCGGCGAGAAAAGACTGATTCGTCCGGAGGCCGGTGAGCCGGAGGGCGGCGAGCGCCCCCGAGAGGCGGGCGAGGGCGGCGGGGCGGTCCTCCCCCCAGGCGATGATTTTCGCCAGCAGCGGATCGTAGTCGGGGGGGACGGCGCTCCCCGCCGCGACCCCGGTGTCCACCCGGACCCCCTCCCCGCCCGGAAGATCGAGGGCACGCACATTCCCGCCCTGTGGGATAAAGTCCCGCGCGGGGTCCTCGGCGTAGAGCCGCGCCTCGGCGGCGTGCCCGGCGAAGCGGACCTGCGGCTGGGCGAGGGGAAGCCGGCCCTCGGCGGCGACTTGAATTTGCAGGGCGACCAGGTCCAGCCCCGTCGTCATCTCGGTGACCGGGTGCTCGACCTGGAGGCGGGCGTTGATCTCGAGAAAATAAAATTCACCGCCCTCCCCGACGAGAAACTCCACCGTCCCCGCACCCCGGTAGTTCAACCTCTCACCGAGGTGCACGGCGGCGGCCAATATTTCCCCGCGCAGCGGGGGAGAGAGCCCCGGGGCGGGCGCCTCCTCGAAAACCTTCTGGTGGCGCCGCTGGACCGAGCACTCGCGCTCGCCGAGGTGAATCGCCGCCCCGTTTCCGTCGCCCAGGATCTGAACCTCCACATGGCGCGCGGCGGGGAGCATTTTTTCGAGATAGAGCCTTCCGTCCCCGAAGGCGGCCAGCGCCTCCGCGCGGGCCGAGGCGAGGGCTTCCTCGATGTCTCCGGGCGACGCCGCCCGGCGCATGCCGCGCCCCCCGCCCCCGGCGGCGGCCTTGACGAGCACCGGATGGCCGAGGCGGCCGGCCTCGGCCCGCCAGGTCTCGACACTCCAAGCTTCCACATCCTCCGGCGGAGCCGCCCCCGGAATGATCGGAACCCCCGCTTCCGCTACAGCGGCGCGCGAGGCGATCTTGTCGCCCGCCGCGCGAAGGGTCTCGGGCGCGGGGCCGATGAACACGAGCCCTATCTCACTGCATGCCTCGGCGAATGGGGCCTGCTCGCTGAGGAAGCCGTAGCCGGGGTGCACCGCATCGGCTCCGCAGTGAATGGCGGCCCCGACGATCCGCTCGGCGTTCAGATAGCTCTCGGCGGGCGCCGCCGGACCGATGGGGTAGGCCTCGTCCGCCTGCCGGACGTGGAGCGCCTCCCGGTCCGCCTCGCTGTAAACCGCCGCCGAGCGGATTCCCAGCTCGCGGCAGGCGCGGACGATCCGGCAGGCGATCTCGCCCCGGTTCGCGATGAGAATTTTAGAGAACATGGGGGGCCCCGATGGGAGGCGCCTAGAACCTGAACTGACTCGCGCGGCGTTCGGGCAGGGGGGCGTTGAAGGCGGCCGAGAGGCCGAGGGCCAGCGCGCGGCGGGTCTCGGCCGGGTCGAGGATGCCGTCGTCCCAGAGCCGGGCGCTGCTGTAGTAGGGGTGTCCCTGATGCTCGTACTGATCGAGGATGGGCCGGGCGATGGCCTCTTCTTCCCCGGCGCTCATCGTTTCGCCCTCGCGGGCCATCCGGTCGCGGCGGACGGTGGTGAGGACGCCGGCCGCCTGCGGGCCGCCCATGACCGAGATGCGCGCGCCGGGCCACATCCAGAGCATGTGGGGCTCGTAGGCGCGCCCGCACATGCCGTAATTCCCGGCACCGAACGAGCCGCCCGCGATGAGGGTGAACTTGGGGACGCGGGCGTTCGAGACGGCCTGGACCATCTTGGCCCCGTCCTTGGCGATGCCGCCCGCCTCGTAGCGGCTCCCGACCATAAAGCCGGTGATGTTCTGAAGAAAGACGAGCGGGACCCCACGCCGATCGCAAAGCTCGATGAAGTGGGTCGCCTTGAGGGCGGACTCGCTGAAGAGGACGGCGTTGTTCCCCAGAATCCCGACGGGGATTCCCTCGATGCGGGCGAAGCCGCAGACGAGGGTCGTGCCGTAGAGCTTCTTGAACTCGCCGAAGCGGCTTCCGTCCACGAGCCGGGCGATGACCTCGCGCATCTCGAAGGGCTGGCGCAGGTCGGCGGGCAGGATGCCGTATAGCTCCTCGGGGTCGTAGGCGGGCGGCTCGGGAGGCTCCACCGGGAAGGGGAATTTTTTCTCATGGGGTATCGCCGCGACGATCTCGCGCGCGATGCGCAGGGCGTCGGCGTCGTCCTCGGCCATGTGGTCAGTCACCCCCGAGGTGGTGCAGTGAACCTCGGCCCCGCCCAGGGTCTCGGCGTCCACCTCCTCGCCCGTGGCGGCCTTCACGAGCGGCGGGCCGGCGAGAAAAATCGTCCCCTGCCCCCGGACGATGACGGCCTCCTCGCACATCGCCGGGACGTAGGCGCCCCCCGCCGTGCAGCTTCCCATCACCACGGCGATCTGGGGGATGCCCTCGGCCGACATGCGCGCCTGGTTGTAGAAGATGCGTCCGAAATGATCCCGGTCGGGGAACACCTCGTCCTGAAGCGGCAGGAACGCGCCGCCCGAATCGACGAGATAGATGCAGGGAAGCCGAAAGCGGCGGGCTATCTCCTGGGCCCGGAGGTGTTTTTTTACGGTGAGGGGAAAATAGGTGCCGCCCTTGACGGTGGCGTCGTTGGCGACGACCACCGCCTCGCGCCCCGAGACGCGCCCGACGCCGGTCACGATTCCCGCGGCGGGCACCGGCGAGTCGTACACTTCATGAGCGGCGAGGGGGGAGAGTTCGAGAAATGAGCTGCCCGGGTCGATGAGGTGCCGCACCCGGTCGCGGACGGGCATCTTCCCCCGCTCTATATGCTGGGCGGTGGCTTCGGGGGAGCCGCCCCCGGCGGCCTCGGCGAGCTTTTCGCCCAGATCCTCGATCAGGGCCCGGTAGGCGCTCGCGCGCTCCCGAAACCCGGGGTCCGAGGTTTCGACCGAAGAGCGTATCTTTTCCATCCCTCAGCCCTTCCCGCCGCCGTCCGCCCACCAGCAATCCCGCATGAACGCCTTGTAGTCCTCGGGGTCGATGGAGGTGGATTTCGTGAAAAGGTCCATGACCGGAGACTCCTCGATGTCCACCTGGAGCGAATCGACGAAGCGGTTCCAGAAGTTGAAAAAACCCGAGACCATCGTGATCTCGACGATCTGGGCCTCGTTGTAGTGGCGCTTCAACTCATCGAAGGCGCCGGGATTCTCGCGGAATGTCAGTTCGGTCAGGTGCTCCGCCCAGCTGAGGGCGGCTTTCTCCGCCGGCGAGAATAGATCCGAACTCCGGTGGTCGCCCTCGACGGCCTCGATTTGCTCTTCGCTCATGCCCAGCGCCCGGCCGAGCGTGACGTTGTGCCCCGTTCAGTAGCGGCACCCGTTCAGGGTCGAGGTCTTGAGGATGACGAGCGTCTTCGTCCGCACGTCGAGGACGCCCGTGATCTCCTCCCGGAGGGAGGCCACGATGAAGCCGAAAATCGACTGGGCGAGCTTCGGGGAGTGCGACGCCACGCGCATGGCGTTGGCCACCCGGCCGAACATCCGCTCGCTGTGCCTGAACATGACGCGGGCCTCGGGGGAAGCCGCCTCATCGGAAAGAATGGGAATCAACGACATCGAATCGCTCCTCGAAAATGATCGGTCGCCCGGGAAAATAATCGGCCGTCCGGGCGAACCCGGAGGGCCGCACCGGATAGGGTCGGCTTCGCTGAATCGGTGAGGAGCATTGTAGCGTCTGGGAGCCAACAAGAAAATCCGCTTCACCGGGGAAGGCGAAACGGCTGGCGGCCCGAAAGGATCAGTCAATCAGGAAGGGATGATGGGGGAATTCCCCGATTTTCATGTCCTCGGTCATTTCGGCCTCCCGCTTCGTGGGGAGAACGATCCAGAGGGTGGCCGGCGCGTTTTGCAACAACTCGCTCGCCGTGCTTCCGTAGGATACCTTGCCCAAGCGGGGGGTGATGTGGGAGGCGATGATGAGATACTGGGCGCCGGCATATGTCACGAACTTCTTGATTTCCTCGGCGGGTTCGCCGGTGAGAACGTGCCCTCGCGCGTGAATTCCCGATGAGCGAAGCGGCTCTATAAACCGGTAGAGCTTCTCCTCGGTAGATTCGAATCCGGTGACCTCGAACCCGGAGGTCTCGACCGTAATCACATCGATTCCCGAGGAAAGCTCGTTGGACAGGCCAACCGCTTCTTCCCGGAGGCGTAGCGCCACGGGCGTCAGATTGATGAACGGCTCCAGCGAAACGGCCAGGACGAGGGGAGGGGTCTCCATGGTCTCACTCCAACCATGCGCTTTTCGGTTTCGAGGGATTCAAAAATAATTGGCGGACAGCACATCAAGTTGGGTCGGCCCTCCCATAGGCACCATCTCCAGCAGCCCGCTCAACGTACTGTCCGCCAAAATTTTTTTCTTCTTCCGGAACCGGAGAAATCAGAATTGACGGGCGGCACATCAAGTTGGGTCGGCCCTCCCTCAGGCACCGTCTCCAGCAGCCCGCTCAACGTGTCGCCCGCCAAATCCCGAATCCGTCAATTTCCGGGTCCTGCTTTTCAATCCACTCAAACTTTCTGCTCAAACTTCCTGGCCAAACTAAATGCAAGGATTACGCCACGGTTCCGGGTGAGTTATTCAGATTTTCAGATACACAAATCCTTAATAAATCAACGGCTTATAGTGGCCCTTCAAATGAGCATTTTGGGGCGGTGCCACTCCGTCTCAAAAAGGCCGCAGGAATCGGACACAATGTCCCAATCGCTCTTCCACCATGAAGTTTCCCGGCCAATTTTTCTAGCTTTTCCCGTTTCCGCGAATAACAAAAACCGGGCACGGGGCGTGACGAATGACGCGTTCGGCCACGCTGCCCATCAAAAGCCGGTTGAGCCCCGTCCGCCCATGGGTGGACATCACGATCAGGTCGAAATTCCCATCCTTGGCGATTCGAAGGATTTCGTTCGTCGGATCGCCCATGATGGTTTCGAGTTTGACATCCTGGCTGGCGCCCGCTTCTGAGGTAAGGGTTTCCAGTTCGGCCCTCGACTCCTCGAACACCCGCTCGCGGATCATCTGCCAGTTCGTGTGGAGCACGGTGGAGTGCCCATAGGTGTCGGGCTTCGAAGGCTCCTCGGTGACATGGAGGGCCGTCACCTCGGCCCCGCGGATCTCGGAGATATCCAGGGCGGCCCTGAGGGCATCAATGCTGAATTTGGAGAAATCGACAGGCGCAAGAATTTTTTTGGGACTGAATCGTGTCATGGAACCCCCTCCCCCGCTCAAGAAGGGAGGGCCCACGCGGATACTGGTTAAATATGCATTTCCCGTGCCGGATTCGCCGCCCGGAAGGGCAAAACAAAGGGGCGGCTACTCGTCCGGGGTCAGGATGACCTTCAGACAGTCCCCCGTGCCGGTAATCTCGAGGCCCGCCTGGACCTGGGAGAGCGGCATCCGGTGGGTGATGATGTCGTCGATGGGAAGCGCGGTTCTTGAGAGCATGTCCAGCGTCGCCTCGAACTGCACCTGGGGATAGGCCCAGGAGCCGAGGATGTCCACATCCTTGTTGCAGACCTGATGGGGCCGGATCTCGACCCCGCCCGGATCGCCGTAGTGGCCCACCTCGATGAGCTTGCCTCCCCGGCGGACCAGGTCCAGCCCCTCCTCGAAGGCCGCCGGAACGCCCGCCGCCTCGACCACGACATCGGGACCCACCCCGTCCGTCCACGAGAGCACCTGCTCCTTTCGCTCCTCGCGGGAGAGCGCCGAGAGACTCACCGTTTTCGTCGCGCCGAATTTTTGGGAAAACGCGAGCCGCTCCTCCGACAAATCGACGGCGATGATCTCCCCCGCCCCCATGTTCCGGAGCGAGGCCACCACGAACAGTCCGATCGGCCCCACCCCCATGACCGCGCACCGGGAGCCCGCGCCAAACCCCTCGCCCGCGTAGGGCACCCCCGGCGAGAGGGCGCGGCTGACCGCCCGCTGGGCCACCGCGAGCGGTTCGGTCATGGCCGCGCGTTCCATCGAGAGGCCCCCGGGAACCTTGAGGACGAATGCGTCGCCCGGTACGTAGACATACTCCGAGAAGGCGCCGAACAGGTGCGGCGCCTCGGCCGAGGTCCTGAAACCGAACACGCTGCGATTCGGGCAGAGTTGGGGCCGGTGGGGAGCGTGGATGCAGTACCAGCACTTTCCGCACGCCTGGGTCCCCGGCACGACGGTGATGGCGTCCCCCTCCTTGAGCGGGCCGCCCACCACCTTCATCGACCGGTTCGCTCCGGGGCCGATGGACTCGATGACTCCGCTGAACTCGTGGCCCGGAATCACCGGCCAGGAGAGATTCATTTTTCCGTTGAACATGTGCTTGTCCGAACCGCAGACCCCGACCGCCGATACTTTTAACAAAAGCGCGTCCTCGCCCACTTCGGGTTTGGGATATTCGCGCAGGGCGATTTCACCGGGCTGGGTCATCGTGGCGGCCTGGACTGTAGCCATCGGAAGGCTCTCCTCATAAAAGGATCATTGAGATAAAAGGACCATTGAGACAATAAAAAATTTCGTTGGCTGTGTTGCAGAAGCAGGTTCACAACCGTAATCTAGCGCATCTCCCCGGTGCGCAAAAGCCGCGCCGCCCGGAGCAATCGCCGCGGAAGTTGGAGGAGGCGCCCTTGGCTCTCGAGACGACGCTCGCCATATTCGGCTATCCGCTGGGCCATACCATGTCCCCGGTCATGCACAACGCCGCGGCCGAAGCGCTGGGGGAGCCTTACCGGTTTCAGGCCTACGAGGTCCGCCCCGAAGACTTCGAGGCCGCCTTCCGGGGCTCCCTGGCGATGGGGTTTGGGGGAATCTGCATCACGATCCCCCACAAGATCGCCATCCACGGCCTCGTGGACGAGTTGAGCGAGGACGCCCGCGTCATGGGGGCGGTCAACGTGGTCACCTTCGGAAAGGGCGGAAAAACGGCGGGCCACAACACCGACGGCGTCGGCTGGGCGCGCGCGCTCGAGGAGGAAACCGGCGAAACCCCCGAGGGGAAGCGGTGCCTCCTGATCGGAGCCGGCGGGGCCGCCCGGGCGGTGGGCGTGAAACTCGCCCAGAGCGGAGCCGCCCACATCGAGATTCGAAACCGGACGCCCGAAAAAGCGGTGAAGCTCGCCCGGTTCATCGAGGCGAACATCCCCGGCGCGAAAGTCTCGGGCGGCGGGCTCGGCGATCTGGCCGGGGCGGCGGCGGACCGCGAGATCATCGTCAACACCACGAGCCAGGGAATGAAGGGCGACCCCGAGCGCGAGGCGGCCACCCCCCTTCCCGAGGAAGCCATCCCCGAGGGGGCCATCTGCACCGACGCCGTTTACAACCCGGTGGACACGGCGTTTCTCCTGGCGGCGAAGCGCCGGGGGGCCCGGACGGTGACCGGCATCGGCTGGTTCGTCAACCAGGGCGCGGCCGCCTGGAAATTATGGACCGGGACCGACATGCCCAAGGACCTGGTCCGAAGAAAAGTTCTCGAGGCGCTCGGCGCCGGATAGCCGCGGAGAGTTCCGCCTCGCCCCCGCAACCACCGCATACGATGAGGAACGAAAGCATGACCGCACCGCTCGACGGCCTGAGAGTTCTGGACCTTTCGCGAATCCTGGCCGGACCCTTTTGCACGATGATGCTCGGCGACATGGGCGCCGAGGTGATTAAGGTGGAACATCCCCGGGGCGGGGACGACACCCGGAGCTGGCCGCCGTTCTACGACGGGGGCGAGAGCACCTACTTCCAGTCGGTCAACCGCAACAAAAAAAGCCTGACGCTCGACCTCAAGGCAGAGGAAGGAAAGCGAATCCTTCGCAAGCTCGTGGAGAAATCCGACATCTTCCTTCAAAACTTCCGGCCCGGCGCCATCGAGCGCCTCGGCCTGGGCTACGAGGAGATGAGCGCCCTCAACCCACGCCTGATCTACGCCTCGGTGTCGGGCTACGGCCAGACGGGCCCGAACCGGGAGCGCCCCGCCTACGACATTCTCCTCCAGGCCGAGGGCGGGCTGATGAGCATCACCGGGGAGGCCGACGGAATTTCCTGCAAGACCGGGATCGCCCTCGCCGACCTGACGACGGCCCTGTTCGCCATCCAGGGTATCCTCCTCGCCGTGATCGCGCGTGATAAAACCGGCCGGGGCCAGTTCATCGACATGGCCATCCAGGACGGCCAGGCCGCCCTCATGAGCCACGCCGCCGGAAATTTCTTCGGGACCGGAACGCCGCCGGGCCGGATGGGAAATCGCCATCCGAGCATCTGCCCCTACCGGGATTTCACCTGCTCGGACGGCGCGCTCATCGTCGCGGCGGCCAACGACAGCCTGTGGGATCGCTTCGCCCGCGCCATCGGCCGGGCGGATCTGGCCGACGACCCGAGGTGGAAGACGAACGACGACCGGGTGACGGGGCGCGAAGAACTCGAGGCCGAGATCGACAAAGCCCTCGCGGAAAAAACCCGCGCCGAATGGGGGGAAATCGTTTCCGGGGCGGGGGTCCCCTGCGGGCCGGTCAAGAACATCGGCGAGGTCGCCTCGGACCCCCAGGTCCTCCACCGGGAGATGGTCATCGAAATGGAGCACGCCAAGACGGGCACGCTCCGGATGATGGGAATCCCGGTCAAGCTCTCGGACACGCCGGGGGAAGTGAGGCTGCCCCCGCCGATGCTCGGCGAGCACACCGGGGAGATTTTGGGAGACCTCCTGGGCGAGCCGGGCGAGCGGGTCGCCGCCCTGAGGGAGAGCGGCGTGATTTAGGCGGCTTCCGTCCCGGATGATAACCGGATAGGATGAGAGCGGAAATAACCTATCGTCATCAAAAAATTCGGGGAAGGAGTTGAGCCCTGCGAACCATTACCTATACCGCGAATTTCACGCTGGCGACGACACTGTGGTGCGTGAACCGGTGCGGCTACTGCAGCTTCAGGAGCGACGCGCCGATCATGGCGCCCCTCGATGAGTGCGAGCGGATCGGCCGGGCGGCCCTCGAGGAGGGCGCCGTCGAGGCCCTGATCATGACCGGCGAGGGGATCGATCGCCACCGCGGCCTCCGCGACCAGCTCGCCGGCTGGGGCTTCGGCTCCTACGCCGCCTACATCGCCGAGATATGCCGCCGCTACCTCGATATGGGCCTCCTCCCCCACACCAACATCGGCACTCTCGAGGAGTGGGAACTCGAACTCCTCAAACCCTATAACGTGAGCATGGGCATGATGGTCGAGACCGTCAGCCCCGAGGCCACCCGACTCGCCCACCGCTCGGCGCCGACGAAAACCCCCGAGCTCCGCCTCGCCAGCCTCGAGGCCGCCGGCCGCCTCGGCATCGCATTCACGACGGGAATCCTCATCGGCATCGGCGAGAGCCCCGGCGAGCGGGTCCGGGCGCTCGAGGCCATCGCCGAGAGCCACGCCCGCCACGGCCATGTCCAGGAGATCATCCTCCAGCCGCTCAATCCCCAGGAGGGAACCCCGATGGCCCGGTGGACGAGGCCCGGGGACGAAGAGATCGCCGAGCTCATTCCCGAGGTCCGGCGCCTCATGCCCGGCGTCCACGTCCAGGTGCCGCCGAATCTGGTGGACGACCTTCCCGCGCTTCTCGCCGCCGGGGCGGACGACATCGGCGGCGTCGCCCACGAGCCCGACTACATCAACCCCGACCGGCCGTGGCCGAAACTGGGCGCCCTCGGCGAGCGGCTGGCCCAAAGCGAAATGACGCTCCGGCCGCGCATGCCAATTTATGATGAATTCATCGAGGCGGGCTGGTGCCCCGGCCCGGCCGCCGCCGCCCTCGACGCTCAACTCGCCCGCCGCGCCGAAGCCAGCGCCGGCGCGCTGGAGACGATATGACCTCACCCTCCACGGCGGAAATCCTCGACGCCCTCGAAGCCGGGGAGCCCCTCTCGGTTTCCGGCGCCGGTGCGCTGATCGAGGAATCCTCCCCCGGAGCCAACGAGCGGCTCAACGCCCTCGCCGACGCCGAGCGCAAATCTACAGTCGGCGACGAGGTGAGCTACATCGTCAACGCCAACGTCAACTTCACGAACGTCTGCTACACGGACTGTAAGTATTGCGGCTTCTACCGCCGGCCCAAGGACCCGGACGCCTACACCCACGACGACGATGTCCTGCGCGGGAAATTCGCCCGCGCCCGCGAATTCGGCGTCACCGAAATCTGCATGCAGGGAGGCCTCAACCCCGCCATATCGCTCGACCGCTACGAGGAAGTCCTGCGGCTGGCGCGGGAGGAAATTCCCGGCGTCCACATGCACGCCTACTCCCCCGCCGAGATCGATCATATCCAGCGCAAGACCCGCCTTCCCCTCGAGGTGATTCTCAAGAGGCTCAAGGAGGCGGGCCTGGGCTCGATTCCCGGAACTGCCGCCGAAATCCTCGTCGAGCGCGTGAAGAAAATGATCAGCCCGAGGCGCATCCCGGTGGAGCGCTGGTGCGAGATCATCCGCACGGCGCACGCGGTCGGAATCCCCACCACCTCGACCATCATGTACGGGCACATCGAGTCACCGGCCGACGTGGCCGAACACATGGGGATCCTCCGCGCCATCCAGGAGGAGGCCCCTTTGGGCAGCGGCGGGCGCATCACCGAGTTCGTCCCCCTGCCGTTCATTCCCTACGACAATGAGATGGGCGCCGAATTCGGCATCCAGGAAGTGGCGGACCTCGACTACATCTTCCGCATCCACGCCGTGGGACGCCTCTTTTTCAAGGACCACATCAAGAACATCCAGGTGGCCTGGCCCAAGATCGGAATCGCAGCCGCGAAAAAAGCGCTTTCGCTCGGCGTCAACGACATGGGCGGCACCCTGATCGAGGAGAACATCACACGGGAGTCGGGAGGCGAGTACGGCCAGGCCCTGACCGTCGAGCAATTCCGGGAGGCCATCGCCGCCGCCGGCCGCGTTCCGGTGCAGCGTTCGACGACCTACGAGCGCATCCCGGAGGGCGATCCGCGCTACCGCTCCCCCCGGCCCGGGGACGATGCGATGCTCGGGGACGGCGCCGCCGGGGGCGAGAAGCTGCTCTCCCTGGGCCTTCCCTTGAAAACCTGATTTCCCTGCCCGAGGTAGCGGTGAACGACACTCTTTTTCATCCCCTGTTCAAGGACATGATGAACGATGTGGTCGAGGCGGGAAGCTGCTGCCAATGCGGCAGCTGCGTTCTGGTGTGCCCCCACAACGTCATCGAATACGTGGACGGCTACCCGAAGCAGACGGCCAAGAAAACCGCCGCGTTCGATTTTTGCGGAATCAGCGAGGGGATCGGCTGCGATGTCTGCGCCTCGGCTTGCCCGAGGTTGTGGCCGCGGGAGACTCATCTGCGGGACGCCCAGTTCGGGGACCAGCGCCCCTGGGAGGGGATTTTCGGGGTTTACCGGCACGTTTTCGTTGCGCGCACCCGGCGCGAGGACATCATGGAGCGGGCGCAGGACGGGGGAATCGTCACCGCCCTCCTCTCGTGGGCCCTGGCGAGCGGGCGAATCGACGGCGCCGCCGTCTCGGCGGTCGGCGAGGACGACCCGCCCTGCTTCCCGAGCCCGAAGCTGGCCACCACCGAGGCGGAAATCAGGGAGAGCGCCGGAAGCTGGTACACCTACTGCGCGAACAACCTCGCGCTCGGGGAAGCCGAGGAGAAAGACCTCGGCAAGGTCGCCTTCGTCGGCGTACCCTGCCAGATCACCCCGCTCCGCAAGATGGAGCTGATCGACCCCTCGTTTCTGCTCAGCCACAAAAAACGGCCCCAGCATATCGAGAAACAACGAGGGTTCCTGCGCGGCTATCAGGACAGGGTGGCGCTCCAGATCGGTCTTTTCTGCACCGAGGTGTTCAGGCCCGAGCTGATGACCGAGAAGATCGAAAAGGAGATGGGGATTCCCCTCACCGAGGTCACCAAGTTCAACGTAAAGGGCGATGTCCTCATCTATAAAAAAGACGGCGAGATGGAGACCCTCCCCCTCCAGGAAGCGATGGAGAACTACCAGCGGCCCGAGTGCGGCCACTGCGGCGATTTTTCGGGCGAACTCGCCGACATCTCCTGCGGCGGGGTGGGCACGCGCGGCTGGACCATCGTGGTCCTCCGGACCCGGAGGGCCGAGGAGATTTGGCGGGATTTCGAGGGGAGCGGTCAGATCGAAACGATGCCGATCCGGGAGAACAAACGCGCCTGGAACATACTTCAGATACTCGCGCGGCGGCAGCGGAACCGCGTACCCGAGGGCGCCCGCCTCAGCGGAACGGCCCCCGGCCTTCCCCAGTATCAACCCTGGGAGGAGGCCGGCCACGCGGCGGCGGAAATGGCGGAAAGCCCCAAGACCCCCGCCGAGCTGGAAGAATGTCTCGCCGCCGCCTACCAGGACGAAGACCGGCCCGGGCAGGTGGCGGGCTACATGGCGGGAAATCCCATACCGGGCGATCCGGGGGACCCGCCTCCCGGCGAAAAGCGAAAGCTTCCGCCCCCGCCCGCACCGGAGCAAGGGGGAGCGCCTCCAGGATGGACGCCAGACCAGACACCGGAATAAGCGAGGCGGCGCTTTCTCCCGCGCTCGATGCGATATCGCTCGCGGACGCCCTCGCCGGCCGGCGCTCCGTCCGGCGCTTCTCGGACGAGCCCGTCGACCCCGCCCTCGTCGAGGGCGCCATCGCGGCGGCCTGCCTCGCCCCCAGCCCACACGGGAGCGCCCCGTGGCGGTTTTGCGTCCTCTCTTCGGAGGCCTCGAGGGGAAAACTCGCCCGGGAGATGGGGCGGGATTTTCTGCGCGACATGAAGGCCGAGGGCGTACCCGAGGCCGAGCGCCGCCGCCGGCACGAGGGGAGCATCCGCCTTCTGAGCGGAGCGCCCGTCCTCATCCTCGCCGCGCTCTCCTACGGCGAGCTCGACGAATACGGAGACCCCGAAAAACAGGCGAGGGAGCACCTGATGGCGGAGCACAGCCTCGGCGGGGCGCTCCAGAACCTGATGCTCGCCCTCACCGCCGGAGGGGTCGGATCGGTCTGGCGTTGCGCTCCCCTGTTTTGCCCCGAGACGGCGCGGGAGGCGCTCGATCTTCCGGCCGACTGGATGCCGCGCGCGCTGATTCTCGCCGGTCACCCGGCCGCGCCGCCGCCGCCCAAGGAGCCGCCGCGCCCAGAGATCATCCGCCGATGAATCCCTCTGCCCCCGTCGTCGCCCTCGCCGGCGGAGTGGGCGGCGCGAAACTCGCCGTCGGGCTCGCCGAGGCCCTTCCGCCCGGCGCCCTCACCGTCATCGTCAACACGGCGGACGACCTCACCCTCCACGGGCTCCATATCAGCCCCGACCTCGACACCGTGATGTACAACCTCGCCGGGCTCTCGGATCCCGCCCAGGGGTGGGGGATCAAGGGCGACACCACCGGCGCCCTCGACCTCCTCGGGCGCTACGGGGGGCCCACCTGGTTCCGTCTGGGGGACAAGGACATGGCCACCCACATTCGCCGGACCCAGCGCCTCTCCGAGGGAGCGCGCCTCACCGAGGCGACCGCCGAGCTGTGCGGCGCGCTGGGCGTCCGGTCCCGGGTCCTCCCGATGACGGATTCCCCCGTCGCCACCCGCGTTCAAACGCCCGAGGGAGAACTCGAATTTCAGGATTACTTCGTGGCCCGGGGGACGCGCCCGCGCGTGACCGGAGTCCGGTTTCAGGGGGCGGAGACCGCGAAGGCCACCCCCGAGGCCGCCGAGGCCATCGATTCGGCGGGAACCATCGTGTATTGCCCCTCGAACCCCATCGTCAGCCTGGGGCCGATTCTCGCCATCGGGGAAATCGAGGAGAGATTGCGGCGCCCCGAAATTCCCCGAATCGGGGTGAGCCCCATCATCGGCGGCTCCGCCCTCAGGGGCCCGGCCGCCGATATGATGAAAAGCCTGGGGCATGAGGTGTCCGCCCTGGGGGTGGCGGAGATCCTGCGCGATTACATCGATGGATTCGTTTTCGACGATGAGGACGCGCCCCTGTTGCCCGCTTTCGGGGAGCGGGGCATCGCGGCGCGAACGGCGCCGAGCGTGATGACCGACACGCCGTCCAAGAAACGCCTTGCGATCGAAGTATTGGGTTTCGCCGAGGAAATCAGGAACCAGGCCCCAGCCGGTTGATGTTATGATAATGATTCCGCACCAGCCCTGAACCGGGAGAACACCACATGGCCGCCGGACACCCATGCGTCGCGCTCGTCCCCGCCCGGGATTTCGAAACGGGAAAATCCCGCCTGGCAGGCGCCCTGAGCAACGAAGCACGCGCCGGACTGGGCAGATGGATGCTCGAGCGCGTTTTGAACGCCCTCAAGGCGGCGAGGGGGATCGACGAAATCGCCGTCCTCAGCGACGGCGCCTCCGTCCTCTCACTCTCGCTTGCGAACGGCGCGGCGGGCATCCGGTGTCCGGCGAGGGACCTGACCGACGACCTGGAGACGGGGCGGGGGTGGGCGCTCGAAAGAAACGCCCGGATGATTCTAATCGTCCCCGCCGACCTTCCCGCGCTCGAGCCTCCCGACGTCGAGGCGATGCTCGCCGAGGGCGAGAGAGAAAATCCCCCCGGCGGCCGCGCCGTCCTCTCCCCCTCACCCGACGGGGGAACGAACGGGCTCCTGCTTGAGCCGCCCGGCGGCCTTCCCTTTTCATTTGGACAGGGCAGTTTCGAGCGCCACCGCGAAGCGGCGCTGGCGGAAGGGTTGGATTTTTTCCGGTTCGAAAACCCCGGATTCTCCCTCGACGTGGACACGCCGGCGGATCTGGCGCCCCTCGCCGAAAAAGGCGTGCCGATCCCGGAATGGCTGTCCGCGATCACAACCGCGTGACCACGACCTCATGACCACAACCTCAGGACTATGGCCGAACTGATCCCGGTTCCGGGAATTCCCGAAATACGGCCCGGAGATGATCTGGCCGCGATCCTATGGGCGGCGATGGAGGCCGGCGGCCTCGGACTCATCGACGGTGACGTAATCGCCCTCGCTCAAAAAATCGTCAGCAAGGCCGAGGGCCGGCTTGTCCGTCTCTCGGATGTCGAGCCTTCGGAGGAGGCGCTCACAATCGCCCGCCGGGACGGAAGGGACGCCCGGCTCGTCGAAACGGTCCTGCGTGAGTCGAACGAGGTCGTCGTCGCCTCGGAGCGCGCGCTGATCGTCGAGCACCGCTCGGGGGCGGTGTGTGCGCACGGAGGGGTTGACCGCTCGAACCTGCGGGAGGACGGGGATACGGTTCTGCTCCTGCCCGAGGACGCCGACGCCTCGGCGCGAAAAATCCGCGCGGGGCTGGAGAGGAAATGCGGGGTGCGGCCCGCGGTTTTGATCGTGGACACCCAGGGGCGCGCCTTCAGGAGCGGCGTCGTCGGAGTCTCGATCGGTTGCGCCGGCCTCGAGCCCCTCGTCGATCTGAGAGGCGAGGCCGATCGGTCGGGACGTCCGCTCGAGATCACCCTGCTGGCCCAGGCCGACGAGCTGGCCGCGGCGGCGAGCATCGTCATGGGACAGGGCGCCGAGGGGATTCCCGCGGCGATATTGCGGGGAATTCCGTATAAAAAGGGGGAAGAGCCCGCCTCGCGGCTCTTCCGCAAAAAGGAGGACGACTTATTTCGCCAATAGCCGCGCCCGCAGCCGCAACCCCGGAATGCCCCCTCCTTAAAGGGTAATAACGCCGCTCCGTCAACCGGGATGATATGAATTCCATTTGGTATTATATTTGGTTTCGGCGGATCGGACCGCCGTTTGGCTTCGGCTTTGGGAATGCGAACAATCGGGAAAGGGCGCCGGTTTGTCCAATTCAATTTCCAAGACAGGGGAGATTTCCGGCGACACGGCAACCCTCGCAACGGGGGCGTCCTTGTCTTCTCCTTCCGCAACTCCCTCCCGCCCATGCCCGTATCTGGGCTCCCGGAAGGGGCAGAGCACACCCTTCGACCGCCCTTCGAGGGGAAATGTCTGCTACGCGAAAGAGCGCAAGAAATTCAAGAAACTCCGCCGGACAAGAGTTCCATACACCGCCATGCCGCGAAGCAGACAGGCTGATCTTTGCCTCGGCTCCTTCCAGGAGTGCCCCCTCTATCAGGAAAAATTCCAGAGCATGGCCGATGAGGCCTCTCTTAAAGCCAGGCAATCCGGTGAGAGCCCGGCGCCCGCGTCCGACCGCGACTCCAAGCACCGCTCGCGGAAAAAGAGGCGAAAATCCCGGACGTCGCTTTTCATTCTCTACACGAGGCTTTCAAAGGGCTGGAAAACCGCCGTTCAGATGGGCGCGGCCTTGATGGTATGCGCCATTACCGCCTTTGGCCTCTTTTTATTCATGGCGGCCAAACCGTCATCATATGTCGATTATATGTTTATGACGATCATGCGGAACGACATCAAATCGTTCGGAATGAAACACCTCGGAATTAAAGACAAATTCGGGACTTCGGGCGGAATGATAACGGGCGGAAATCTGAGGTCCATGCAGAAAATGTCCGAATCGGCCAAGAGAAAACTCAAACAATCCGGCGCTTTCAGGGGTTTGACGAGAGCGCAAAAGGCCAAACTGAGAAGACAGTTCAAATCCAGATAACACCTCGGGACAGCGCCCGGCTTTAGAGCGTGAGAGAAAAATCCTCGACGAGCGCTCCCGGCATCCGGCTGCTCCGGGTCGACCGGGATTGATAGGTCCCCGTATCGAGAAAGAGATCGCGCTCCCGGGTCAGACCAACCAGGTTTTCCCCCAGCACACGGTAGATCGTTTCGTCAAAGCGCATTACCTCGATCGGCGCCTGGATCTCCCCGCCCTCCACCCAAAAGGTGGCGAACCGCGTAAGACCGGTCATCCGGCACGACACCAGGTCGGAATAATTCAGGTACCAAAGATCGCCAACGTATATTCCCCGCTCCAGTCGCCCGAGTACGCCCGGCGACGGTATTTCGCCGGCCGCCAAATCCAGCGCCTCGGGAAACTCCCGGTCGGAAGCGCCGTTCGCCGGCGCTCCCCACTCTTTCGCCGAACGCGGAGAAACCAGGCTGCCGCCAGGGGCCCCCGCCTCAATCAGGGGAACTTCGGGAGGTTTCGGGAATCCCTGGTGCTGAAACCCCGGACCGAAACCTTCCCGCGTATTCTCCTTCAGGTGGACAATCGGATTGAGACATCTGCCGTCTTCGATCATCTTGAGCAAAGAGGTTTGCTTTGTCCGGCGAGCCCTAAGACCGAAACCGCTCCGGGCCACCATTCCCACGAATTCCGCCAGCGCGGCGGGCGAAAGGTACACCCTGTACCTGCCCCGGGGAATGGATTTCGGCGGACGCTTGAGGGCATCGAGATGAGCCTCGGCGGTTTGAATTTTCGTTTGAAACGCCGAGGGCTCCCATGAATCACCGGCATACCGGCTTTTTACGGCTTTATCGCCCCGGTGATAAAAGGTCCAGTCCAGGTTGAAACTGAACGAAGAATACCAGTTTCGCTGCCCGAACGAATTGGCGAATCCCGCGCAAATACATCCCGACGAAAAGATCCCGACCAGGTCCTTCCCCCGGCCGGCCTCCAGAACAGCTTCGATCGCTTCGCCTTGAGGAGGAAGATTATCCTCCCCCGCTTGCTCGCTCGAAGCATTGTCCGCCGCATATATCAGATGGGGGTCCTCGGGCAAATCGGGCAACATCTCCCTTAATTCAACGACCACTCTCTCCACCCGGGAACGATCATCCTCCCAACGGCCCGACAGAGAGACGCCGGCCTGGGCGTGGCGAAGGCCCGATATCAACTCCATTTGCAAAAACATCTGACGAACCGACCCCGCCTGGCGAACGGCGCTTCGGCTCAGACGCGCAAACCCGGATTCCTCGCCCGAGAACCCGCAAGCCAGGACCTCGTCGCCCCGCGAGAGACCGATCGAATGATCGGCTATCCGGTCAAAGATCTCCCTCATGCCGATTCGCCGCCAAAGACTTCGACCCCGCCGAACAAACACGCCGGAGTTGCATGACCCACTCGAATCATCTGGTTGGGCTCTCCTTTTCCGCAGTTGGGAGTTCCCAATATCTCATAGGTGGCGGGGTTTCCCACCGCCTTCAGGTTTCGCCAGAATACGGGCGTCATCCCGCGGTAGTTCGGATTTTTCACCACCCCCGTCAGCTCTCCATTTTCAATCAAACGGGCCCACTCGCAACCAAATTGAAATTTCAGCCGGGAGTCGTCTATCGACCATGAGCAGTTGGTCTTCATGAAGACCCCGCGTTCAACGGAGGCAATCATCTCATCCAGGCCGGAATCGCCCGGCTCGATATTGATATTCGCCATTCGATCGATCGGCGGGCGGTTCCAGCCCACCGCCCGCGAGCAGGCAACCCCCGGCACACCGGACCGCATCTGGGAGACCGCGCCGCCCAGCCCCCGCAGCAAAATCCCATCGCGGATCAGGTGCTCCCGCGCGGCGGGGGTGCCCTCGTCGTCAAACGAGTAGCTCGCAAGCTGTCCGGTTTCTCCGGGATCGAAAACGACATTCAAGAGATTCGATCCGTATCGATACTTTCCAAAATCATCGAGCGTGACAAAACTCGTCCCCGCGTAATTCCGCTCGTCCCCCAGTATCCGATCGATTTCAAGAGGGTGACCGATGGATTCGTGGATTTGAAGAATCATTTGATCGGGAGCCAGAATCAGGTCCATTCGCCCCTCGGGGCAATTCGGGGCCGAAAAGAGCTGCTCGGCCTCCTCGGAGATGACGGGAGCCGCCTCCAGCATTTTCTCCGGATTCGCCGCGTCCCATCCCCCCTGACGGGCGAATCCTCTTCCGCTATGAGTTCTCCGCTGCGATTCGGAGCCGACGCTCGCAACCGCTCCCATATTCGGAATCACGTTGGAAAAACGCTGCCGAACGCGCGCGCCTACTGAGTTGATGTAGCAGACCTCTTCCTCCACATAAAAAAGGGAAGCAAAGCGCTCGACAATTTTCTCTCCGAGATTGAGCCTCTCGTTCAACTCCTTCAAAAACCCGATTTTTTCTTTTAACGGAATCTCCTCCCACGGCGTTCGCACGGGACTGCTGTATTCGCCCACATGGCCGACCGGTTGAGGCGCGGGAATATCCCGAACCATCCGGCCAGCGGACCTCCGGGCCCAAAGAAGAGCCTCATCGAGAGACCGCCTCAATCCCTCCTCGGTCAGATCGCTCGATGCGCCGTAGCCCATCCCGCCCCGGTCATGGATGGTGACCATCGCCCCTTCGTTTTCGGATTTTAGCGGCGGCTGAAAAATTCCCTGCCGGGCGGAAAGCGACTCCTCCTGCCCCCGAACAAAACGAACGGACCAAAAATCGACGTCCGGCGCTATCTTCCGAAATCGATCGGCCAAATCTTCAATCATCATTTTTTTCTCTCGGGAAATCGTAAAAATATCCGGAGCGTATCGAGCAGTCCCGCTGCCCGATACTATAGCAACATTAAAATTCCAGGGCCTCCGGCGGCGCCCTGGCCCTAATACACTCTTTCCATTCCACCACCCCGCCCGTTAAGGCATGATATGATTCCGGCCGTTAAGTGCGTCGCTCGGACAAGAAACCTCCGATAACCACAGGCCTGATGACTTCGGATTAAACCTGATCATGGAAAATCCCACAAAACATCTCGAGCAGCGAGTCAACGCCCTGGAACGCGAGGTGGAACATCTTTACAAAATCCAGGAATGCACGGCTTCCCTTATCTCTTCTCTCGATTTCGATGAAACACTCAACATCATCCTTTCCACGGCGCGGGACACGATAGGCGCGGAGCACGGTTCGATTCTTTTATACAACAATACACTCACGCACATGGCTATCGCCTACTCCATCGGACTCAAAGAAGAAACAATTCGAGATTCCAAGGTCGTCCCCGGCGAGGGAATCGCCGGGAAGGTGGCCGAATCCGGCGAGCCCATTCTCGTGGAAGATATCGACAACGACCCCAGATTCAACGAGCGCCGCTCCAGCCCAGAGCGTTCCCGTTCATTCGCAAGCCTGCCGCTGAACTACCACGGCCGGACGTTGGGGGTCATGAACCTCAGTCACCCTTCGGGAAAACTTCCCTTCAACCACAATTCACTCCCTCTTCTCGTAGCCCTCTCCAACCAGGCCGCCGTCGCCATCGCTCATTCGGAGATGCACAGATCGCTCCTTGAAAAAGAGCGAATCGAGCAGCAGCTCGAAACCGCCCAATCCATCCAGGAAAGTTTCATCGCGCCGGAAATTCACATTGAAAAGGAGGACTATATTTTTTCGGGGCTCAATTCCGCCGCCCGGGCCGTGGGCGGGGATTTGTACGATGTCGTCGAAATCGAGGGGGGAAGGGCCGCGATATTCCTCGGCGACGTATCAGGGAAAGGATTTCCCGCCGCCCTTTACATTGACCTGCCCCCAATAGTGATACCAATCCTTATGTTATCTCAGAAGCCAATGCTGGAGGGCAAAGCGTAGCGAAGCCCGGAGGCATTGGCTCTATCGTCTCAGGTGCGGGCGGCCTGTAGCCAAGGGCGCTATGGGGTC